>CAYMND010000485.1:0-2473 GCA_964391685.1 uncultured Clostridia bacterium
AAGTTCAGGAGATAGCCGATCATCTGGGGGATTCTCTGGAGTTGAGCCGGCTGGCCGCACAGGCTCAAGAAGACATCATCGTTTTCTCCGGTGTCAAATTCATGGCGGAGACGGCGAAGATTCTGGCACCCGAAAAGACAGTTCTGCTTCCGCGCCTGGATGCCGGATGCCCCATGGCCGATATGATCACCGTAGACGAGCTGCGAGATCTGAAAAAACAGCATCCCCGGGCCATGGTGGTGACTTATGTCAACTCCAGTGCGGAGATCAAGGCGGAATCGGACCTGTGCTGCACATCGGCCAACGCTGTCCAGGTGGTGCGGAATGTTCCTTCGCAGCAGGTGATCTTTATTCCCGATCAGAATCTGGGGGCCTATGTGGCCTCGCGGCTTCCCGAAAAGGAGATCATTCTCTTCGAGGGGCATTGTTACGTGCACAACCGAATCAAGACCGGCGAGATCGAAGAAATGAGACGGCGGTATCCAGAGGCGGTGGTGCTGATCCATCCGGAGGCGCCGATGAATGTGCTGAATCTGGCAGACGAGGTGCTCTCTACCGGAGGCATGCTGGACTATGCAAACAAAAGCCCGGCTCGTGAATTCATCGTGGCCACCGAACAGGGGCTGCTCGAACGCTTGGCCGTCGAAAATCCAGGCAAGAGGTTTTATCCGGCGCTGAGACCCAAGATCTGCTCCAACATGAAACGAACCTTGCTTCCAGACGTACTGCAGGCTCTGCAGAGAAAACAGTATCAGATCACTGTGGATGAACGGGTCGCCGAATCGGCCAGAAAATCGCTCGCTGAAATGCTGCGGTTTGTATGAATGAACCGGCGGAGTCAATCGTGTTTTTTATATAATTTCCGTATTATATTATTTAGACAAAAAAGAGTATAAGGAGAAAGGAAATGGAATTGAAAGAAAGAGTAGCCAAAGTGATAGAGAAGGTACGTCCGGCCCTGGAAGCGGACGGTGGAGGCATCGAGCTGGTTGACGTCTTGCCTGAGGACAAGGTGGTTCTGGTCAACCTGACTGGCGCTTGTCACGGGTGCCCCATGAGCACCATGACCATCAAAGGGTATGTGGAACAGGCCATTCGTCAGGAAGTGCCTGAAATCGAAGAAGTCCGCCTGGCCAGATAACAACGGCCATTACGACGGTCGGGGTCGGTACATCTGGCCTCGGCCGGTTTGTCAACCGCCTTTCCGGAGTGTATAATCACATTTTTCTCTTCCTGTACCAAAATTTATAGGAGAAAAGGAGTGGAACATGTCTGTCACAAAAGAGACGAAACAGGTGGGAAAGCTCGATACAGAGTTGAATATCTCGGCTGATTTTCCACTGCCCGGTTTGGAAACCTGGCGCAGGGTGGCCGAGGAGTCGTTGAAAGGTGCATCTTACGAAAAGAAGCTGTTGACCCAGACGACAGAGGGGCTTCAGCTGGAGCCGATTTTTACCGCAGAACATCTGGACACACTGGCGGTGGAGCAGATCCCCGGCGGTGGAGAATTCATCCGGGGGACACAAAGTGCAGGACCGCTTTGCGAAGGGTGGCAGATCGCCCAGGAGTTGGCATCACCGTCGCCGAAAGAAGTTGGGCAGATGGTGCAGAACGCCATCGAGAGAGGGCAAAACGCGCTGGTTTTCCCATTGCATCCGGCTGTGCGGTTCGGCAATGCCGAGATGGTGGACGAAACGGGGTGGGGAATCTGGGCTCATCGTCTGGACGATTTCTTCGCCATGTTGAACGATGTCGATCTGGGGCGGATTCCGGTTCACATCGATGCCGGTGTCAACGGGCTCGAGGTTCTGGCCATGACCGTGGCCTGCCAGCAGAGGAAAAATCAGCCGGTCGAGACTCTGAAGGGAGCTGTTTTGAGTGATCCCTTGGCGGTCCTCGGACAAAGCGGCCGGATATGTACAGATCTGGGGCGGGTTCTCGATAAAACCGCGTTGGCACTGAACTGGGCCGGAAGCTGTTGTCCGGGTCTCCGAACCGTCGGCGTCAACGGCTTGATGCTGAGGGAAGCCGGTGCCGATGTTGTCACCGAACTGGCCGTCTTGTTGTCAATGGGCGTAACCTATATCGATGAGCTGGTGTCTCGGGATTTGCCGCCGGAGCGGATTGCGGCCGGCATGGCCTTTACCACCGGGATCGGTCCCTTCTTTTTCATGGAAATCGCGAAATTCAGAGCGCTTCGGGCGCTTTGGACCCGGATCATATCGGCTTACGGCGTGGATCCGCAAGCCGGGAAAGCCTGGGTCAGAGCGCAGACTTCGACTTACGAATGGACCCGCTACGACCGGCATGTGAATCTGCTGCGGGGAACAACAGAGGCCTTCGCCGCCATTGTGGGCGGAGTTGATGCTCTGACGGTCACTCCGTTCAACCGCCCTTGTGGTGAAGAGGATGATTTTTCCCGACGGTTCAGTCGGAACGTGCAGATCATTCTGAAGGAAGAGAGCCATATGGA
>CAYMND010000486.1:0-2467 GCA_964391685.1 uncultured Clostridia bacterium
CCTTGTTCACTTGAATTCAAATCGATTACAGCAAAAAAAGTGCCAGGAGCCGTTCAAGGCAGGCAAGAGCGAGATTGATGTAAACGACTGATATGAAAGAGTAATTTTAAGATACAAGTTCACCTGCCGGTAAACCTGAATATGGACTGTCCGAAAATGATTCCCGATTGTCTTGATTTGGCACGACCGATTTGGTTCCAGGCAACCTTTTGTGGAAAAGAAAAATCCAGATGCCATATGGTGGAATTGCAACGAATCCGGTATCAAAAGGGATTTTATCGTGACCGGAAAGATGGTGTATAATGATTTTTCGAGATCGAGGAACTGTTTTGACCAGCCGTTCGGCGGATGAAGGAGAAGGGATGTTGACGGAATTAACCGGGAAAAAGGTACATATGCTGGGAATCTGCGGTACGGGGATGAGTGCCCTGGCCGGTCTATTGAAGGAGAAGGGGGCGAATGTCAGCGGATCGGACACCCAGTTCTATCCGCCCATCGGGCCGATGCTGAAGAAGATGGATGTGAAGATTCACCAAGGCTACGATGGGAGACATATTCGTCCCGACATCGACTTGTTTGTCGTCGGCAACGTGGTGGGGCGTGGCAATCCCGAGGTGGAACGGTTGCTCAACTCCGGGTTCATGTACGAATCGATGGCCGAGACCCTCTACCGGTATGTTATGGCCGATCGATCACCGGTCGTGGTGGCCGGTACCCACGGTAAAACCACGACGACCGCTTTTCTGGCTCATCTTTTTTCGCGTTGCGGCAGGGATCCGGGCTATTTCATCGCCGGAAATCCCGCTGACTTGAAACATCACTATCACCTTGGCGGCGGTGAGCCGTTTTTTGTGGAAGGAGACGAGTATGAAACCGCTTTTTTCGATCGGTCATCCAAGTTTTTGAAATACCGTCCCCAGGATCTGATTCTGACCGCTCTGGAGCATGATCATGTGGACTTCTTTCCTGAAGCCGCTTTGTATCGGAATAGTTTTGCCAATCTCGTGAACACGATCCCCGGTGACGGTGTGATCATCTACAATCAGGATTACCCAATGGCTCGGGACGTGGTCAAGGGAGCCTTCTCAAGCAAGATCGCCTACGGTTTCGATGCTGGTGAATCGGATACAGTGGTGATCGAAGTGGCAAGGACAGATGAAAAGGGTATTGCTTTTTCCATTCGCTGGCAGGGGATCAAATATCGCTTCGAAACCCCGCTCTGGGGCCGCTATAACCTGCTCAACCTCTGTGCCGGTATTTTGTTCGGGTTTCTGAAGGGACTTGACTATGATGATATGGGGCTGGCCGTGAGCACCTTCCATGGGGTTGAACGACGGATGACCAGCTTGGGAGCCTGGGGGAACATGCTCTTTCTGGAGGATTTCGCTCATCACCCGACAGCCATTTCCGCAGCCATCCAGGCGGTTCGTGAAGCATTCCCGGATAAAAGGCTTTTGACGGTTATCGAGCCCCGTAGTTGGAGTCTGAGGCGAAATCGTTTCGCCGATCCATTGCGAGAATCATTGCTGAAGAGCGATGAAGTCTGGATTTCCGAGATCTACCAGAAAGAAAAGCTGACTGAAACAGAACGGCTGGATGTACCCAAACTGGCTGCCGGAATGGCTCAAGCCGGGTGTCCGGCCAGGGCGGCGGCTGGTCCGGAAGAGATATGGGCCTGGATCGAGGCCTTGGATTCGGAGGAAGATAGAGTCGTCCTCGTGCTTTCCAACGGTGCATTCGGGGGCTTGCCCGGGAAAATCACGGAACTGTGCCGGAAGGAAAAGTCCACGACAGATTCAGCTGTTCCATGATGGATGCCAGTTGTTCCAGCCCGGCTCCGCGGCGCAGTATGGAGAAGGGCTGACCGCGGCTGATGTCGAGAAGGGTGGAGGGAGGCTGGTTGACTCGATTCCCGGCGTCGATGAGCAGATGAATCGAGGGGAACTGCTTCGCGATCGAGTCGGGATCCGTCAGGGCCGGTTCACCACTGCGGTTGACCGAAGTGGTGATCAGCGGAGTACCGATTTCTTCGATGAGTTTCTGAATCAGCGGAAGAAGAGGAATGCGAATTCCCAGTGTTTCTCCGTACTGGTTGACGGGAATTCGATACCTTTCTTTCAATCGAACGACGATGGTATACGGTCCAGGGAGAATCGATTTCATCAGAGCCTTTTCCTGTGGGTCGTCGCAATGGATGATTTTGTCCAGCATGGAGATGGAGGAAAGTGCCACGGAGTAGACCTGCCCCTCCGGTCTCGTTTTCAGTCGATCGATGGAGCGGCAAACCGTTTCCATATCTGCCCGACCGCCCAGACCGTAGAGTGTATCGGTCGGGTAGGCCATAATCTGGCCCGATTTCAGGGCATCGACCAGTTCCCTCCTGTTTTCGGGAAGTTCAAGGTCGGAAAAGGAGTACCTGCGCATTGCGGCGGTTATTCAATTTCCAGATTGCAGGTCATGCGGTAAG
>CAYMND010000487.1:0-2461 GCA_964391685.1 uncultured Clostridia bacterium
TTTTTCGATTTTCTTGATGATCTCGTTGCCGTCTTTCTCATCCCAGTCAAAACGGATGAAATCGATGTCCACCGGTGTCTTGACGATAACCTGGGCCGTTTCGATCATTTCCTTTCCCATGTTTCCATGGGTGATCAACAAAGCTTTAACCATGATCTTCCTCGCCGTAGATATGTTCGATGAACGTCTTGCTGCCGTTTCTTCTGGAAATGTAATATTTGACGGTGACCTCGATCAGCGTGGCCAGGTTCCTTCCCAGGGCGACCGGCAGACGGTACATGGGGAGCTCCTTGCCGAGGATTTTGAAATAGAGATTGTCTTCGCCCAGACGATCATACTTCTTTTTTCGATCCCAGCGTTCGAGATTGATCACCAGATCGAGTTTGACTTCCTCCAGAAGTGCTCCGACACCGAACAGGTCAATGATATTGATGATTCCCAGTCCCCTGACTTCCAGCCACTGCTTGATTCTCTCCAGAGATCTGCCCACCGGTTCATCGTTGGGGTCCAGGTAGAATTCGATCAGGTCATCGGAAACCAGCTGATGGCCCTGGTTGATCAGCTCCAGTGCCGTCTCGCTTTTTCCGATACCGGATTCACCGGTAATGAGCGTTCCGATGCCCATGATGTTCATCAGTACGCCGTTGATTTTGATCTTTCGGGAGAAATGGCGATACAGTGTCGCCGAAATTCTGGAGATCAGCAGGGAGGTCCGCAGTTCGGAAATCAGGAGAGGAATTTTATTTTTTCCGCTGAGGGTCAGCAGTTCGTTCGGGCAGGTCTGCTTCTGGGAAATCAGAATGGCCGGTGGTTTCAATGCCAGAAAGTTTTTGAGCCGGGTGTCTCTCTTTTCATTGTCGAGTTGGTTCAAATAACCGATTTCCGTGTTTCCGAAAATCTGGATCCGATCCTTTTCCATGGACTTCAGGTACCCCGCCAGAGCCAGACCCGATTTTTGGGGTCTGGGGTGAAGGATCATGTTTCCCAGAGCCTTTTCGTTGTGGATCTGGGAGATTTCCAGGTCCTCCTGATCGGTCAGGGTTTGAACCGGAACCCCTTTTTTCGGTTTAATCATCATCTTGATTTTCCGTATTGCGAATCAGCTGAACCAGGTCATGGGGCGTGCCGATGTCATTCAGGCTGCCGGGAATGTTGTCCACTTTTTTTATGAATGAGGCGGCGGCAGCCAGAATCTGCAGGTGTAGAATCGGAGAATCGTTGGGGGAGAGGATCAGGATCACCAGATGAACCTTTTCTTTGTCGGAAATATGATAAAGAAAGCCTTTTCTCGATAACCCAACGGCGACGACTGGCTTGTTGATTTCCTTGATTTTGGTATGGGGGACAGCGGCGTTTTTTCCAATCGATGTGGTGCCCAGACTTTCCCGTTCAAGTAGTTTCTTGAGGATGGGCTTGGGGTTTGGAAGCAGATCGATTTCGTACAAATGATCGAGCATTTCCGTAAGGAAGGCTTTGGTGTCTTCTGCCTGGCAGTCGATCAATACGGTGTTGGCTTGAAGTAGAGTGTATAGTTTCACGTTAATGCATGAAGTGTATCACTGGGCTTCGATGATTGATACCTTTTTTTTGCGATTGTAATAAATGACTGCAATTTTCTTGCTTTCCTGATTGAGAAACATATAGGCGTTGTCACCGCTTTCCTGCAGATAGAACAAGGCCTCCTCGACGGAAATCGGTTTGGGGTTGAAATTGTCCGATATGGTGATCTGACTCAGAATGTCCTTGGCCTGGTCGTCTTTATGTCTCCCGTCATCATCGGTCGAGCCGATCAATCCTTTAAAAAAGCCTTTCTTGGGAGATCTTTTCTTGTCGTCGTGCAACTTTTCCTTTTGCTTCTTGGCTTGAATCTTGAGGGTGTTGAATATTTCCCGCAGAGCCTGTTTCATAATCGGGTTCTGCTCGCTGATCTGATAGGAGTTGTTTTTTGTCTTCAGAAGCAATTCGACTCTGTAATCCAGTTTTTCTTCGGATATGATTATTTCGGCTTCGATGATGTCACCGGTTATCTTGGCGATACTTTCAATCTGTTTTTCACAAAAACCTTTTTGAGCACCTGTCAACTTGACATTTTTTGCAGTGTACATAATGTTCATGGTGTTCTCCTTGTTAATTTATTTCAGACCGTTCAGCAAATACTGTTCCTTTCTTTTGGAAGAGCTGGGGATATTGAGCTCGTCACGGTAATTGCGGATTGTGCGCCGGGATATGTGTATACCCAGATTTTCCAGCTGTTCGGCGATCTGCTGATCCGAAAGAGGCTTCTTACGGGGTTCCTCTTCGATCATTCTCTTGATTTTATCCACAATTGTCGATACGGAATGGGTGAATCCGTAGTCTCCCTTGATCCCGTGGGCGAAGAAATTTTTCAAAAGGATGATTCCAGATTCAGTGGCCATGTATTTGTTGCTGACCGCCCTGGAAATGGTGGACTCGCTCAGGG
>CAYMND010000488.1:0-2458 GCA_964391685.1 uncultured Clostridia bacterium
GTTGTGGGTGAACGCCATCACCGAGAAAGACCTCAATGTGAAGCTGCAGAAGCTGATGGAATATAAAGCCGAATATGATGACCCGAAAGACGACAACTACACCAACTTGTACTATAACCTGACCTATACGATATTCCAGCTGAAGAAATTTGCCGAATCCATCGAATACGGTGAAAAAACCCTGCAGATTCCCGGATTGCAGGACAACCTCAAACTGAACCTTTACCTCATGCTGGCCAATGCCTACAACATCACCAAACAGGATCTGAAAAAAGCCGCCGAATACGCCGACATGGTGGTCGGCACCGCCCAGAACCTCAAGAAACTGACCAGTGAAAACGAAGATGAAATCGGTAAAATGGATACCGGTTATATCGCTCCCGCCCTGCGCATCCAAGCCAGCATTTATCTCCAGCTCGGAAAGAACGGCGATTCTACCCTGCTGCTCAAGGTGTCGGAAAAATCACTCGCCGCCTTTGATATCGACAAGGCCCAGACCAGTCTGGCTTTCGCTCTTCAGGCATTCAGCACCCTGGCCAAGGAAAAGAAGTCGAAAGAAGCCGTCTCCGTCATGGAGGCCATTCATCAACGGAGAGAAGGAACCAGCAAGGAGTTCGACGCCCTGGCCCAGATTTACTATCACCATCTGAACAACAAGGAGAAGGCCATCGAGTATTGGGAAAAATCGTATCATAAACATCCATCTGCCGATCTCGCGTCCCAGCTCGGAACTTTGCTCCAGAAACAGAATCCCGCCAAAGCCGTCGAGTATCTGGCCGACGAATTCGCGTTCACAGATGATCGTGAATCCCAGACATTCAAGCTTCTCGAACATCTTTATTTCAACGTGGTCAACAAAGACCAGGCCAACGAAGAAAAGGAAGCCGGCTTCAAAGCCCTGCTGGAAGCAGCGAAAGGCCGAAGACAGAAATAGTTGGAACCATCCTGTTCCTCGACAACCCCCGGTGAAACGCCGGGGGTTTTTTTTTGGACATCCGACAAACGACATGTGCTAATATGAATATGATGAACGAAAAACAATTACAGCATCTCATGAGTCTGGCGGCCGCCGATGCCTACGAAGGAATGAAAAAGGGCGACGGAGGTCCATTCGGAGCGATCGTCTGTCAAGGTGAACGGATCGTTTCTACAGCTCACAATTCGGTCTTCCTGCTCACCGATCCTACGGCTCATGCCGAAATCACGGCCATCCGGGAGGCCTGCCGTACCCTGGGGCGACTGCACCTCGAAGACTGTACTCTGATAACCACTTGTGAGCCTTGCCCGATGTGTCTGAGCGCCATCTTCTGGGCTCATATCCCTGCCGTCTACTACTCATGTACGCGGCAGGACGCCGAGGAGATCGGTTTCATCGACCATCACATATACCGTGCCCTGCAAAACGGCAACACCGGAGACATCAAGCTGACCCGAATCGACAGCCCCGAATGCACCACCCTGTTCCAGACCTGGCAGGAAGCGCAGTACAAAAAACCCTACTAATGATGCCGAACAAGAGAAAACTCCCCCCCTGGCTCTGGTCTTTTACCACCTACTTCACCCAGGGTTTCCCCTATACTATGATCCGCAGTGTGGCCACTGTTTTCTTTCGCGACAATCAGGTCAGTCTCCAGGCCATCGGTCTGACCCCTCTTTTCGGGTTGCCGTGGATATTCAAGTTTCTCTGGGCCCACCTGGTGGACATCCATGCCAGCAAACGACGCTGGTTGGTGGGCACCCAGCTCATGCTGGCGGCATTGTTCGCCCTGGTACCGCTGACACTGCTCACGCCGTATTCCGTCCCCCTGATCGCAGCCCTGTTCCTGGCCGGATCGTTTCTCTCGGCGACCCATGACATCGCCATCGACGGCTATTACATGGAAGCCCTGCCCGAAGAGTATCAGTCCCGATACGTGGGCTACCGGGTCATGGCGTTCCGGGTGGCCTGGATCAGCGGAATGGCCGGAGTGGTCACTGTGGGTACGCGCATCAGCTGGTTGTGGGCTTTTGCCGCTGCTGCGGTTCTTTTCGGACTTTTTGCCCTGTTCCACCTGTTTTTCCTCCATGACCCCCAGCAGGGGCAACCGAGTCAGAAATCCTTTCGGATTTCCCTTCCCGGTATAGCCGTCACGCTCGCGCTGGCACTCGTCGGCATCGGTTTCTACCTGTTCACCGATTCGGAGACCTTTAAAAACCTGAAGTCGCAGCAGGCCTGGCTAAGCAAGGTCGGTTTCGCTCACCTGGTGACTCTGCTCATGCTTCTGGTCATGATTGCCGTCGTACTCAACATCGGACGCATCAAGCGTCACATGCTGCGCAAGCCGGATTCCCGTATGGTCAAAGCCTGGCTGAGTTACGTCGACCGGCCGAAAATCGGCCTGATCCTGGCCTTCATTTCCCTCATGCGCATGGGAGAATGGGCGGTGACCACCATGGCCCCGGCGTTTATCGTCGACAT
>CAYMND010000489.1:0-2457 GCA_964391685.1 uncultured Clostridia bacterium
TCCCCCTGCAGTACCTATGCGTCTTTGGACTGCTTGTATGTCATCATTTATGTCATAAAAAAAACAAGATTGCAAGGGGGACGGAAAAGAAAAATGAAAAAAGGGACTGGCACCAGAGGATGGCACCAGAGGAGGAGGAGATGGTGGTGTAAAACACCAGGATGCATCTGGTTCGTAGTATATCTTTTTTTTTGATATAATTACCGATGCAAAAAAAACTGATCTTTTCAATCCTGCCCTTGATACTGCTGACCGCCTGTCAAAAAGCCCCGACTCCTGTTCCATCCCACTTTCTCTGGAACAAGGACTGGCAGGGAATCTATGAAAAAGAATCCTTGAAACAACTGATGTTCAAGGATTTTACCTTTAAAAAAGAGTGTCTGGTAAATGCCACCCCCCAACCCCAACTGCTTCTTTGGTCTAAACGCAGCGGCATGAAGGAGGTAAAGATCACCTATCAGCTCAACGGTCGCCCGGCAACAATTTTCATGAACTGGAACATGTCCGGAGCGGGCATGCTGGAACCAAGCCATAAATTTACTGAAAAGACTTTTTCCCTGGATTTCAAGCCCGGTGCCAACTTCATTATTCTCGGAAACGATCCGAAAGCGGAACTGAAAATCAAAAAAATTACCGTCGAGAAGAATGAACCCTTCGAAAACACCTTATTGGAAGGAGAATCCGTTTCGTTCTTCTGCATGAACGAAAATGTAGAACTGACCTTGAGTGGACGCGGCCGGGTTGAGATCATTCAACGAAGCTGGGTCGAAGGCCGGGACCAGCCGCAACGACGGGAAATCAAACTGTCCCTGTTCAACCCCAGCCACGAGGTCGCTTTATCTCCTCAGGTTCCGACCCTGATCACGCTAAAAACTTTGGAAGGAACCGCCAGGATCGCCTCTTTTTCATCATCCGAAATCACATTACAGAAGAAACCCATCAATACCAAGATTGTGGAGCCGAAAAATGTTTTCATCGTTTTAATCGACGCCTGCCAGGCCAAACATCTCGGCTGTTACGGGTATTCTCGTTCGACATCCCCGAATATCGACGAACTGAGCAGAGACGCAGTTCTTTTCGAAAACGCCTTTGCCAATGCATCTTTCACCCGCAGCAGCGTCGCTTCCATCTTCAGCGGACTCTATCCCGAAAATCACGGTGTACGCATCATGAACGACGGTCTTTCAAAAAAGCTGCTGATCCTACCAGAATTCCTCAGCGGAAAGGGTTTCAGAACAGCCATCTTTTCGGCTGCGGCGACGATATCCGAGAATTTCGGTTTTCACCAAGGCGTAGACCACTATCAGGCAGCCTTCGGTCAATGGAAGGAGTTCGACAAGCGAAAGAAATTTCCCCGTATGGTCCTGGACTGGCTCAAGCCTCAGGAAAAAAATTTCGTATACCTTCATTTTCTTGAGCCCCATCTGCCGATCATTCCGTTGCCCCCCTATCTCAACATGTTCGGCAAGCCAAAAGACGAAAAAAACAGAGTAATCGACAGAATAATCGACCTGATCGGGGCCGGACACGATTTCAGCGATGAAGAGATATCCGAAATCATCAACGATTACGATTCCACCATCGCCTACGTTGACAACGAAGTGGGCACTCTGCTCAAAGGGCTCAAGGATCAGGGTATGTACGATGAAAGCCTCATCTTTTTCCTCTCCGACCATGGAGAAGCCCTTTACGAACATCAGGTGTTCAGTCACGGCTCCAATGTCTACCCGGAGACCATGCACGTACCTTTGCTGATCAAATTTCCTGCCTCGATGGGTCTGAACGGTTTGCGGATCAAACGTTTCGTTCAACTCCATTCAATCTACCCTACCATCGCCGACATTTTCGGAACCCGTTTAACCATGGACGGCACATCTCTTCTAGAGACACTGGGAAATCCGGACATCGGAGACGATTTCACTGTAGGACGCAGCTTCACAGAAGCCGCCATCTACAACATCGCTTTCCGCAAGTGGTTTCTTCTCTACCACATGAACAGCAACCAGCGTGAACTCTATTATCACCTGGGACAAAAAGATCTCAAACGGGAAAATCCCGAAATGGTGAAACTCCTGGAGAGCTACCTGTTCCGCTGGTATGACAGGATTCAGAAGAACAGTCTCGGCGGAAGTCTTAAAATCGATCTCAAAGACCTTCCAACCGAACAGTTGGAGAACCTGAAATCACTGGGATATATCGATTAATGAATCTTCGCCCTTTTCGGGCGGGTCATGGCTTCGAGACTCAGCGCCTCGTCAAGTTCCATTTCACTGAGATATTTATTTTCCAGAACAATCTCCCGCACCGGCCGGCCTGAAATCAGAGCCTGACGGGCGACTTCACTACTGCGTTTATATCCGATGACCGGAAGCAGTGCAGTCACGATGCCGATGCTGTGCTCTACCATATCACGACATCGGGTGGTATTGGCACTGATGCCACGGATGCATTTCTGGG
>CAYMND010000490.1:0-2445 GCA_964391685.1 uncultured Clostridia bacterium
AATACGGTGGTTTTGCCGGAGAAGAACAAGAAGGATGTCAAGGAAATCAACCCGACATTTCTCAAGGGGATGCAGTTCATTTTTGTCGATGATATCACCCAGGCTGTAAATGCCGTTATGACCGAAAAGATATTCAAATGAGGGAAGAAGATTGGGTGGAATCGCTTTCGCGGCGATTCCCTTTTTCCCGTGGTGTAGGTATCGGAGATGATGCGGCGGTGCTGGAAGAGCAATCTGTTTCCGGAAAGCTGGTGATAACCACCGACCTCCTGGTTGATGGGGTTCATTTCCGGCTCCGAGACATTCCGCCGCAAAAGCTGGCCATGAAAAGCCTGGCCGTCAACCTCAGTGATCTGGCTGCCATGGGGGCTCGTCCGCTGTTTTACACCCTGGCGCTTTCTTTGCCCGCCGGTTATATGGGGGAGAAGCTTCTGCATTTTTACGATGGCTTGGAAGAGGGCAATCGACGCTGGGGAGTCGAGCTGGTCGGTGGCGACTTTTCGGCCGGTTCGGTTCTGATGGTGTCGATTACTGCTTTCGGAGAAGCCGAAAAACCGGTTTTTCGCCGGGGAGCCCGAGTGGGAGATTATCTGATGGTATGCGGTCGTCTCGGATGGTCGAAACTGGGCTTGACTCAATTGCTGAACGGTGTGAAGACGAGTCAGTTCATCAAGGCGCATTTCGAGGTCGAGCCTTTGCTGGTTGAAGGAATGACTCTGGGGAAGTATGCCTCGGCTATGATGGATGTTTCGGATGGCCTGTTGAAAGATCTGAAACGGCTTTGTACTGCTTCCGGAACCGGGGCGGAAATCGACGGCGACTCCCTGGATATGGATCCCGCTTACTTGTCTGCATGCCGGGAATTTCAGCTGGAACCGCTGGAAACAGCTTTGAACGGTGGAGAGGATTATGCGCTGCTGTTTTCCATCTCTCCGGAAGCGCTGAAGGAAGTCGGAAGAATCGATTCCGGAGCGCCGCTCCGGGTCATTGGACGTATCGTCCAGAAGGAAAGAGGTGTGCGCGTGTTTTCTCAAGGTCAGGAGTTGAATATTCATCGTGAGGGATTCGATCATTTCGACATGACATGAAATGACCTTTCGTTCGAAAAGAGTTGAACCGCTTGGATTATATCGGGATTGACAGCAGAGGATGAAAATTCTATAGTCAAGTCATGAAGGGAAGCGTAATTTCGTACTTCTGTCTGTTCATGCTGCTGATGCCGTTTCTTCTGGTCGGGCAGGAAGAAGAACCCCTGCCCTACCTGTCGGTTTCGGCCAAGACCAACAAGAAGTATTTTTTTCAGGGTGAGGAAGGTCAGATCAAAATTCGGATCACTCCCCGTTCCGACATCAACATTTCGGTGAATCCCGATATGTTGATCCGGTTCAAGCCGGACGCCAATCTGGTGTACGTTAAAAACTTCTTCACCGCTTCGGAGCTTGATCTCCTGACCATCCAGGAAGAGGGAACGGATTACGTTTATTACAATCTGGACAAGGAAATCGTTATTCCGTTCAAAGTCAGTGAAAATGCGCTGATCGGAAAAATGATCATTGAAGGCGAAGTGGCCTTCTGGGCGATTTTCGCTTCCAACCACTGGTGCCTGAAAACCTACCAGCCGTTTCAGATTGAAATAATATCCCGTTACCGCCGCAGGACCTGATTTGACACTGTTTCATGTTTTTGTTATCTTTTTTTGGGTTTCTATCCGGTGGGGGCGATGTGAAACGAAGGTGTGCAACTGCCTGGAAACCCTCCAGATCACCGATAGAGTGTTATTTATAGAGCGAAGAGGATCAAAAATGACCAAATCAATGCCTTTCCCGACTTGGGGCAGAGTCGTGTTTTTCTGTCTCTTTCTCCTCGTGGTGCAGACCATGGTTTCTGCCGATGATGAACCTTTCCAGGTTCAGTATCGTCATGACGGCAGTTCGATATATTATCAGGCTCCTTCCGGAACGACTGTCTGGATTACTGAAAACATACCCGGTTTCAACCTCGGGCCAAGGCTGATCGAAGCAGAGACGGGATCGTGGGTGATCTGGGAAATCAACCGTGAGGCTCGGGCCGGGATCGGCATCTATGACCTGATCCGGCATCAGGCCCGAGAGCATATGCTGGAAGGGATCAGCGATATCGGTCAGATGGAGGCTCTGATCCAGGATGATCACCTGAGTGACCTCTTTTTCATCGCCAAAGGGAAATGCGTTGACATCTATCACTATCGGACGGATACGCTGCGCATGGTCAACCTGACGGGCGACACTGACGTGGAGCACCGCTTCAGCCTGGAAGGAGAGGGGGAGCGGATGGACATCGAGGTGGAATGTATCGACAACCTGCGGCAGATGCGATTCGATCGCCTGATCCAGAAAGTGATTGTTCATGGCAAGACCAGATGGCGCAAGGATCGAAAGAGATTGGAACCGAGGGCAAGCGTCCGGG
>CAYMND010000491.1:0-2443 GCA_964391685.1 uncultured Clostridia bacterium
AAATGAAGGTGAACGAGACAGTTCGGCTCGATTCAGAGAATTTTGAACTCTGTCCCCCGGGTAAACGGGAACAGCTGCTGAGCCTGCATCGCAGGCTGCTGCCCGTATCGCTTCTGATATGTGATCAGGAGGGTCGCCTGGTGTTCGGCCACGAATGGCTGCGGGAACTTCATCGGTCCGGTTCTTCGCTCGATTCGGTTCCGGTGCAGTGTCTGTCGCTGACCGAGGTAGAGGGGTGGCTGACGGCCTATCGTCTGCTGGACTCCTTTCAGCTGGCCGGCTTGTACGAACAGCTCAACCTGTGGCGGAATGTCGGCCGTCTTCTTTCGGCGGCTGAACTCCGAAAGCAGCTGTCCCTTCCGTTTCCCCTTCATGAAAGTGTCCGGGAAGGACTTTCCGATCTCTTTGCCGGTCCCTTGAGGGAGAATCTGGAACGGGATGAACTGGTATGGCAGGCCCTGTTCCGAATCATGGGACGGGATCGCTCCGAATGGCCGGCCTGGAGTCTCCTTTATTCATTATCCCGTTTCAGTCGCAGCCGTCAGATCGCAATGCTGGATATTCTGGAAGAGATACAGTTCCGCGACAAGAGGCCTCTGGGTGAGATTGTCGACGAATTGTCCCGAGACCTGGATGATCGGGATGTTCCGGGTGATATCCTCTGGAACCGGGCCTATGCCATGAGGTATCCGCGATGTGACGAGATGGAGGCGCTTTGGCATCGGCAGGTGAAGGCGCTGGGATTACCGCCCGGTGTTTCGCTCCGTCACGTGCCTTTTTTCGAATCCCGACATGTGGATCTCAACGCCCGCTTTCCGGATTTTGAGCAATTTCTTTCTTTTTGGAACCGGAAAGGCTGACCGCTCTTCTGGCAAATCCGGTTCTGCACTTTTCTCTCTTTACAGATTCGTGGACGCTGTGGGATAATGGATCCATGGTTGAATGTCAGGCCCTCGTACGTGAGAATCGGCATTTAGGGGACGGCTTTTTTCTTCTCGATCTGGCCGCCGCCGAAGTCGCCGTTCAGGCCCGGCCGGGTCAGTTTGTCATGCTGGCGGCGGGGAATGGCATCGATCCGCTTTTGAAAAGGCCCTTCGGTATTCTGGATGCCCAGGGTGACACCCTGTCGCTGCTCTACGAGGTGGTGGGCCGGGGGACCAGACTGTTGAGCCAGGTGGAACCGGGCGGAACACTGGGGTTGGTGGGGCCGCTGGGGAACGGATTTCCTCTCCAGACCGACAAAAAAATCATGATGATCGCCGGCGGCAGAGGGTTTGCCCCTCTTTTTCTCGCCGCCCGACTGATGACTCAGGGCAACGAAGTCTATTTCCGTTACGGGGCCCGCAGTCGGGCACAACTGAAATTGGCGGAATGGTTGAAGGAGATCAAACTGGCGGATATTGAACTGTTTACCGAGGACGGTTCCGTGGGTCGGCAGGGCCGTGTCGATACCGGTCTGACAGGGCGGATTGAATCCCTGGAGATCGATGTCACCTTTTCCTGCGGTCCGGACATAATGCTCAGAACCCTGTCCGAAACGCTCTCCACAGCCCGAGGACGACACTACGGCTCCTTTGAAGCCCTGATGGGGTGCGGGTTCGGTATCTGCCACAGCTGCGTCCTGCCGGTACAGGACGGCAGCTACCGCAAGGTCTGCAGCGACGGGCCCGTATTTCCGCTGGAGGATGTGGTATGGTCGGAATAGAGGTGGACCTCGGGTTCATCAAACTGAAAAATCCGGTCATGACCGCGTCGGGGACTTTCGGCTACGGAGAGGAGTTCGCTCCCTTTTTGAATCTGGACGAGCTGGGAGCCATTATTATGAAAGGGATCTACCGGCAACCCCGTCCCGGGAATCCTCCGCCGCGGATTCGGGAGACTGCGGCCGGGGTGTTGAACTCCATCGGATTGGCCGGGCCCGGTGTGGGCGGGCTCAAGACCATTGTCGAACGGGTGGCCGCCATGACCTCCACTCCGCTGGTGGTCAATGTCTGCGGAGCCGACGACGATGAGTACCTGAGCGTCGCCGAAGCCTTCGGGGAGTGTGAGGCGGTTTCGTTTCTGGAACTCAATATCTCCTGCCCCAATGTCCGCAACCACGGACGATGTCCGGCCCAGGACGGCGGGCATACGGCAAGGCTGGTCAGCCGTGTCTGCAGTCGGGTTAAAAAGGCGGTGATGGTCAAGTTGTCTCCGAATGCAGCCGATATCGGCGAAATTGCATATATTGCTCAGGAATCCGGGGCGGCGGCTATATCCCTGGTCAACACCTTCCTGGGTATGGCGGTGGACCTCGAGAGGCGGAGGCCGCATTTCAGGAATATCGTCGCCGGTCTTTCGGGACCGGCCATAAAACCCCTTGCATTGCGAATGGTCTGGGAAGTGTGCCGCCGTGTCAAAATACCGGTTGTCGGTATCGGTGGAATCATGAACGGAAGGGATG
>CAYMND010000492.1:0-2435 GCA_964391685.1 uncultured Clostridia bacterium
TTCACCCCGGTGACTTTCAGATGCTCCAGCGTCCGTCCGGTCAGCTCGATGGCTTTCGATGTCTTTCGTACCCGTTTGTAGGAACCGTGGACTCCCGAAATGTCGCGGCAGGCTCCGTCCCGCCCCTGGAAAATATAGGCTCCGGAGAGGGCGCTTTCCAGCAGGATCAGCAGGTTGAAGCCGTCGATGGCCACCGGCTCTCCCGCCAGACCGGCCGCCGGACACCGGGTCTTTTCCCTTGCTTCGGTCTGCTGCCGACCGGCCATGGCCCCCTGGACCGCCAGCCGCTGTCTCCGGTTCAGCTTGTAGCGGTTGCCCACGGTCTGGATCACCGTCTGCTCTCCGTATCCCCGGGTCAGAAGGTAGACGCAGTCGTCCACCGCTTCCCTCAATACCGGCTGCCACCGGGTGCCGAAGCACCGGTCGTCGTTGGATTGCTTTCCCCGATTTCGGTTCATCCCGGTTACATTATGAACGGTACAGAACAGAAATAAAAGGGGAACTGGACCGGTGCACAGAACCGAATTGGCCGGATTGATGCTGTGGCATTGTGTTGCACCGACCCCATTGGGTCCCATTGGGTGCGTACGGAATGTTTTTTTTTCATTATTATTGTAAAATGAAAAGATGAGCAGATTGGTTTCCTTTCTCTCCTCTCTTCACTTCTTCTTCACCATAACGTTAATCTTTCTGTTTGTGTTTGTCTGGCAAACGGGTTGGAGACAATCCGTCAAAATCTATCGAAGCCCCTGGTTTATCGGCTTGTCCATACTGCTGATCCTTAACATCGGTCTCTGCCTGTTCCGCAGGATAAGAACGGGCCGGTTTCACTTCATCGTCTTGCATGCGGGGATCATACTGGTCATTGTCGGGGCCGTACTGAACATGGCCACCCGTTTCGAGGCGGTGATGGATTTGATTCAAAACCAGCCGGTCGACACGGTTCGAACGGAGGAAGGGATATACCGGATTCCCTGCTCCCTGGAATTGCTGGAGTTCAGGATCGATTATCACCGAGATCCCTACCTGGTTCTGACCGTCTGGCTTGGTGAGAGCTACAAGCGGGTTCGGGTGTCGAAGGGGGTGAACTTTACCCTGGGGGCCGATCGATTCGAGATCCTGGAGGTCTTCAGCGATTTCGCGCTTTCGAAAGAAGTCGCTTTCAGCCGATCCCCGTTCTGGAACAATCCGGCCCTTCGTCTCCAGGTGGAAAGAGAAGGGAAGCGGCAACAGCGCTGGATCTTCATGAACTTCCCGGGGCACGAAGTTGGCGATTTCCCGTGGAGAGCGGAACTGGAATTGAAGGACGGAGAAATCAAGAACTATTGTTCCCGGGTCCGAATCCGGGACGGGAAAGGGGAGGCCGAAGCCCGGATCGCTGTGAACGATCCCGTGAGCCATCGGGGCTACACCTTCTATCAGCGGTCCTACAATCCGTCGGATCCGGGCGCCACGGTGTTGACAGTCAAGCGCGAACGGTTTCTCTGGCTGGTATACTGCGGGTTTTTATCGCTCATTGTAGGAGTGTTCACATGGATGGGTTGGAAACACTGTTGAATCTGGCTTTTCTCACGGTCCTTCTGGCCGTGTTGTCCTATGGACTCTTCTTTCTCGTGAAAAAACCGGTTTTCGCCAAAGCTTGTGCCGCCATGCTGGCGGTATGCATGGTGATCGGCATCGTCTACCTGGCCTGGCGGGGCTTGCGCATGGGGTACTTTCCCTTTTCCAACCAGTTCGAATCCCTGCTGGTATTGCTGGTGCTCTCCATCGGGCTGATCCTTTTTCTGTACATTCGTCTGGAGCGCGGGCAGGAAGTGCTGCTGCCTGCGGTCATCTGGGCGGCTCTGGGTTTTGCCGCCCTATCCCTGCTGGACAGAGGGATGCGGCCGTTGATGCCCGCCCTGAGAAGCAATTGGCTCTTTTTTCACGTGTTCAGCTCCATGCTGGCCTACGCCGCCTTTGCCGTGGCCGGAATCTGGTCCGCCGTGCTCCTGGCGCAGCGTGCGGTCGCCAAGTCGGAGGCACACCTGCTGCAGCTGGCCAGGCTGGGATTCGGCCTTTTGACCATCGGTATCGTCACCGGTTCGGTCTGGGCGGACCGGGCATGGGGGAGGTTCTGGAGCTGGGATCCCAAGGAAACCTGGTCGTTGATCACCTGGATGGTTTACGCCTTGGCCATTCACCTGCATCTTCGTGGATGGGGGCGGAAAAAATTGGCCTGGATGCTGATTTTCGGTCTTTTGGCCGTGTTTTTTACCTATTTCGGTGTAAATTATCTCTTGGGAGGACTGCACAGCTATGCCTGACTGGATGAGAAAACGGTGGGTCAGACGGGGGCTGCTTGCTGCGGGTTTCGGTTTCGTCGGCATGGTTTTTTTACTGTTCGGACCGCCGAAACTGCTCGAGAAGAGCGAATCCCCCGAATTCTGCGGTTC
>CAYMND010000493.1:0-2433 GCA_964391685.1 uncultured Clostridia bacterium
CACGGCGTTGGGGCGGAGATACTGCCTTTCCGTCGCTTCTTTCGTGGCGTCTTCGATGGCCTTGATGATGGCTTGATTGTCCGTTCCCCAGGGGGAGTCGATGAAAAAAGTCATCGTTCCGGTGTCCTGGCAGATGGGGGTGCTGGCCTCCCGGGCCAACCGGACGTTTTCAAGGATCGTCTGCATTACGCTTTTTTCCGCACTGTTCGGGGCTTCCTTTTCCGCGGCGTCGACCAGTACCTGCTCGACATCGGGAGACAAATCGGTGGCCGCCCGGCGGATCAGTTCCAAAATTGCCGCTCTGAGTTCCATGATTTCCTCCTGTTCCCTACCGATTAGGTTATATAGAATTGTACTTTTTTTCACAAGAGGCTTCTTGGACTAAAAAGGGTCTGGCTCCAAAAGTGGGCTCCAAAAGTGGCCGCAGAATAGATTGATGCGGTTCATCGATTCTCCTTCTCGGATGGATCAGTGGTTTCCGAGATTTGAAATGTCTGGAGAAATCCTGCATCGATCCAGAAGATGTCCCAGTTCGGTCGGTTCTTGTCATTTGATACGGAGCGGGTGAACATCAGTTGCTTGCCGCCTGGAGGCAACATGGCACAGAACTCGTCAGCGGGGGTGTTGACAGATGGTCCGAGATTTTGGGCCAAAGACCATTTCCCCTGGTCATCCCGGAAACTGATGTAAAGATCATCTCCGCCGTAGCCGCCGGGACGGTTGGAGTTGAAGATGAGTATGGCCTCATCGGGGGAGATGTACGGGTCGGAATCCTTATGCCCGGAATTGATGGCCGAGGGAAGTTTCTCGGGGGGAGTAACGGTGCCGTTTCGAATTTCCGAACGGTATAGAGTGTTGTCTCCTTCGACACGTCTTCGACAGAAATACAGGTTTCCCGAAGATGTGGCCATCGGGTAGAACTCGTCTTGTTCCGAGTTGAGTTCAGCCGCCAGGGGCCGGGCCGGTCCCCAGCCGTCGTTGTTGCGTTCTCTAACCCAGATGTCGTGGTCTGCTTTGACCTTTTGATCGCCAGGATGGGGATAGCGGGAGCAGTAGTACATCCGCTGGCCATCCGGTGACAGCGTGATGTCGATGCCTCCCGGGATGAAAGGTTCGGGTGGTGTCCAGAAACCGTTGGCCCGGATGGTACGGTAGACGACCGGTCCGATGGGACCGATGCGGCAGAAGTAGAATTCGGTACCGTCGGGAGAGAACACCGAATTGAGCTCTATTTCCTCGGACGAGACGAGACCCGGGGCGAATGGGACGGCATCCTTTCCTGGAAGAGACTGCCCCAGCCAGGGGCCTTGGCGTAGTCCGGCTTTCTCAAGAACCTTATCCTGGGCGGAAGAGTAGTGCATCTGGACAAACATCCATAGGCCGTCCTGTTTTTCGAGCACCGCTGTCCAACGTGTGTCCTTGAGAATGGCCGAACACCATGCCACATCCCCTTTTCGGGACAGTTCGATCCGCAGATCTTTTATCTCGTAGCGGTTGGCTCTGAAACGGTTGTCTTTCCAGAAATCATACAGCTTGGCGAAATCCTCCCAGCTTTTCATCGTTCCCCTGGAAGACGGCTGGAAGCAGAACAGGGTATCATGGCTGAGGATCTCTTCAAGACGGTTGAAGTCTTTGTTCAGGGTCCAGGACGTAAGGTTGTGGATGATGCGTTCGATGTTTTGTCGGTCTCTTTCTCGGGATGACGGGGGCTGGCTTGCCCAGAAATCGCAAGAGACAAGGATGACGATCAGAATGGTCCAGATAAAAATCCGTTTGCTGGGTTCAGCGGGGGGCTTCTCTTCTTTTTTACTTTTATAAATAAGCGGAAAAATACGAAGTTGGAGTTTCTCGGTCTTGATCATTTTTTCCATTCGCCTCCTCAGTGGTTCTACGAAATTCGGATCTTCCTAGTTCATCGCCAGGCTTTTATCCTGTAAGAGGCCCCAAAAGGTCCCCCAAGGGAGCCTTGGCTCCGGAAAGTTGGGAATGATCGACGCTGAGTGAAAAAAGATGAACAGATTATGAAGGATGAAGGGGAAAAATTCATGGCGGACAGGGTGATCCTTGGAGTATAATGGTGATCTCTGAAAAAAATGGCTTCAATACCTACGAAACGGAAACCTGTGCGCATGCTTGTAGCCCTGCAACTGCCGCCTCCTGTACATGGTGCCTCATTGATGAATGCTCACCTGCTCGATGTTCTGGGACAATCTGCACTGGAATGGGAATATCTGGCCATTAACAAAGTTCAGCAGTTGAGCGGAGTGGGGCGTTTTGGAATAAAAAAAGTGTTGTCTTCCTGTTTTGTTCTTTCGCAAATGGTTCACAAACGGAGACATTATTCTCATTTCATGCTCACCCTGTCTACCAGAGGCTATGCCCTGTTACGGAATTACCTGATGATTGTATGGGCAAAGATCTTGCGAAAACGCA
>CAYMND010000494.1:0-2432 GCA_964391685.1 uncultured Clostridia bacterium
CCTGCCGATTTCCCGAGTACTTGGCGATGGACAGTCCGCGGATGAAGATAACCAGAAAAAGAACCATTATGATCAGTGCTCCGATGAGCCCCGTCTCTTCACCGATGATGGCATAGATGAAATCTGTGTAGGCATAGGGCAGAAAATAGAGCTTCTGGGTGGAGTTTCCCAGCCCCTGGCCGAAAAGCCCCCCCGATCCGAGGGCGAAAATGGACTGTGCCGCCTGAAAACCGTATGTTTTGACATACTCCTCGGGATGCAGAAACGCCATGATCCGATTCATTCTCTCGGCATTACTCAGAACCATGATCACACAGGCCGGGATGACGACAATGGCGGCAAAGAAAAAGTACCGTATTTTCATGCCGCCGACAAACAGCATGATGGATGTGACCGTCATGACCAGAAAGAAACTTCCGTAATCGGGTTCCCGCAAAATGAGCAATAAGGCAATGAAAAAGGGTATCATCAAAATGAACAGTTTCTTCAGATTGTTGACATCGGTATCTCTCCGTCCCAGGACCGAAGCCAGGTAGAGTACCAGCACAATTTTGGCGAATTCCGACGGCTGAAAGGATTGCCCCACCAGGCGGATCCAGCGGTAGCTTCCATTGATTTTCCCGAAGAAGAATACCGCGATCAGCGCTGCAATCGTCAGGACCATCGCCGTGAGGACCAAGCGGTGATTCAGGTAGAACGGATAACGGAACAACGTGATGACCAGCGCCAGGAACGCCCCGATGGCCACACCGGTCAATTGCTTTTTCAGAAAATGGTACCCGTCCCCATACTGCTCCTTGGCCAGTATCATGGTGGAGCTCCAGACCATTATCAGCCCGAAGAGAACAAGCATTACCGTCACAACGATCAGGGGACGGTCTACGCTGTAGCTTTTAACCACCGAGATACTCCTTCACTGCGGTTCTGAATTGTTCGCCGCGATCTTCGAAATTCCGGAACATGTCGAAACTGGCACAAGCCGGTGAAAGCAGAACCGTTCCCCGGTCATTCTCCATTTCAAGGATTTCGGCTCCCTTCCGTACCGCCACGGTCAGATCAACGACCCGCAGCATCGGCACCTTTGAACCGGACAGTTGACTGGCTATCGCATCACTCGCCTGACCGATCAGCATAACCAGAAGGCAATGTTTTTCAATCAGAGGACGCAGACGCCGGAAATCACCGCCCTTGTCCTTTCCACCCAGGATCAAGACCACCGGGTACGGAAATCCCTCCAGCGACTTTTCGGTTGCATCGATATTTGTCGCCTTGGAATCGTTGATGAATTCGACGCCGCCCCGGGTACCCACACACTCCACACGATGTGTCAGTCCCCTGAAAGAGGCCAGCCCTTTTTCGATCTCCTCCTTCCTGAGTCCCAGCAATTCAACGGCCAGAATCGCGGCCATAGCGTTTTCGATATTGTGCACTCCTTTCAGCATCATTCCGGACAGGGATATCTCCTCCGTCACATCACAAAGTTCAACCGTGACTTTGTCCTGCTTCAGAGACGCCCCCTCCTTCGGTCTGCCGGCTCTGGAAAAAGCGACTACCCGAGCTCCATCGCCTTCCGGACGATCCGCCAGACCCCTGAGACGCATATCATCATGGTTGACGATCAGACAGTCTCCCCGGCGCTGGTTTCTGAATCCGTCCAACTTTGCCTGATAATAACTTTCCAGATCGGGATACCGGTCCAGATGATCGGGAGTCAGGTTGAGAATCAGGCCGATGTCCGGCCGGAACGAACGAATCTCTTCGAACTGAAAACTCGATACTTCCAGCACCACGATCCCGTCTTCCTTCATCCCGACGATTTCTGTCGTCAGCGGTATTCCGATATTTCCCGCCAGCAGAGCCTTCTTCCCGGCTTCCGTCAACAAATGATGAATGAGACTGGTGGTAGTGGACTTACCGTTGGTTCCGGTGACGGCCACCACTTTCACTCCAGGCGGCAACAGCCTCCAGGCATACTCCAATTCGGAAATAATCTCCACACCGGCATTGCGCAGCACGTCGAACCGTCTTTCTCTGGCGTTCACCCCCGGACTGACCACTACAGTCTTCATGTTGACGAACCCTTCCAGAGCAGCACTTTTGCCGGCAAAATGCACACCTTCGGCTTCGAAGCGGGCCTGAATCTCCGGTAAAACCGCATTTTCTTCGACCACCCAGACAGGACCGGCATCCCGCATGCCCAAAAGATGATCCAGAACGGAAAGGCCGGAGCGGCCCAGGCCGAAAACCAGCGTGCCTTTCTTTTGTATATCTACTTTTTCCGCCATTTTTTCGTCAACTCCAGAATGATCTCCCGATCATCGAAATGTTCCGTCCGATCGGCAAAAATCTGATAATCCTCATGCCCTTTACCGGCCACCACCACAAGATCGTCCGGACGGGCCATATTTATGGCCGTTTCAATGGCTTTCCTG
>CAYMND010000495.1:0-2421 GCA_964391685.1 uncultured Clostridia bacterium
GCCAACCCGTACCGGACCTCAAGCTGAGCAAACACCGGTGCCAGAAGAGGGATCAAAATCAGCAGCGGCACAAGATTCAGTGCAAAATACCGTAAGGTGAAAATCAAACTCGACACGAAGCTCTTCAAAATGACCCGCCATTCATCTTTGTATAGACGGATTGCCAGAATATGAGCTTTGATTTTTTCCTTACTTTTTTTAATGAGTCGCGGCGAGGAGATGTATTTATAAACCATCAGCACCAGAAACCCGACCAGTATACTCAACAGAACCAGGGGCAGCAGGTCCCATTCCTTTGGAATCCAGTCCAATACAGTATCGAACACCCGCGTCAACCAGACGAAAACCGTTTGCATCGTCTACCGGGGTTACGAGATATAACCGAGACCACTCAGCTTTTCAGCCTGCTCCTCTCGGTTATCACCGCTTTTGATCTGCTGGTATTCCTTGTCGATCAGATTTTCTACCATTTCCTCCAACGAAGAGTACCCATGGTAGGCGATAATCTCATCCGCTTTGCTAACTGCCTCTGAGCTTAATTTGACTTTCTTGGCCATTGCACACTCCTGTTCTCAAGACTTGACTAAGTTTATATCACACTTCTCCCACGCATTTCCGCCGGAGGTTCATGGCCGAACACCTTGAGAATTGTCGGAGCCATATCCCAGATGTACGGTATTTCTCCGCTGCGCTTGAAATTGGTCATCAGCATCGCCGGAACTTGATGGGGATCAATGATGTGATCCCCGGACCAGCGGCTCAGGTTGTCAGTGACAGCCTCCGCCGTAATGCCTCCGGTGGCGGCGCCGTAATCGAGACCATAGGGGATCTGGCATCCGGCAATCATGTCCGGCCCCCGCCCCAAATATTCACCCTTGTACATATCTTCGGTGATGAACACCTTGGAAAAGGGTGCGGCTCCATTCAGGGGATCCCTGTACGACAACAGAATATCGCGGATCCGGTTCATCAACTCCCGTTTGCGATTTTCCGGCACAATTCCGTTTCCTTCTCGACCCTGCTGATTGATATAAATGCCATTCAAACCCAGAGCATACGCTTCGGTTTGATCCCAATCGGCCTGAGTCAACAGGGATTCCCCGTAATCCGGGTCACCATAAAAACGCAACAGATTGTGCTGATAGAGTATGGTATTAAGATTCACATGCCGCCGCAGTGGAGCGAAACCGTGATCAGAGAGCAGCATGACCGGCACCGTATTCGGCAACTTGGCCATCACCTCGCCAACCACTTCATCGAACTGCTGATACAGCAGGGAGATCTGGTCCCCGAATTCATGTGTCTCACCGGGACGGTGCGATGGATGGAGAGGGTCCCGCAATGCCCAATAGATATGTGACCCTTGATCAACACTGGAAAAATAAAAGAAAAGGAGGCCGGAGTTCATCTTTCGGAACCGCTCAAACTCGAATTCGAACAGCTCACGGCTTTCGGCCATGATGGCATCCGACTGCATAATATAATCCGAAAGAGACAGAACCTCGGTTTTAATGCCGTTGAAATCCGCCGGCAGCCCCAAAGTATGAAATCTGCCGAGCCTGCGGCTCAGTTCCTGGCAATAAGAAGACGGAGAACTGATTGTCTGAGCTGGGTCAGAGGGATCGATACTGGGAGGATAGATATACAGACGGAACTCCTTGTCTGCTTCCAGCAGCTGAAATCGGGTAATGGCCGTCACGGAAGCCAAAGGTTGGAGCAGATCAAACCGCAACGGCACCCAGGGGCTCAATTTCCCCTGTTCGAGAAGAATTTCCTTTCCGCAAACATCCAGACGGGCGGTTTTGTGCCGCTTGTCCCAATAAACCGTAAAATCAACAAAAGTAGGCTCCGGTTCTATTTTCAGGGTGTTCTCCGGGCCTTCGATTTGACCGGAAAATTTACGCTCGTCATCAAAATAAGCCGGATATACATGCCCCTTGTCTCCCAGATTCAACAGCAGATCATCGTCCTGGGTCGTATAGAGTGTAAATGTACCGTGACCTCCATAGATATCCGGCGTCCCCATGCCGGCAAGAGCCCGTCCCAATCGCATTCTCTCCGCCGGATAATTGGAAGGCATCTTGACCACCGTCGCTTCCACTCCGTCATTGGCCAAGTAGTCCCAAAAAGGCCTTCCTTGACGGAAAAGTCGACTTTCACCTGAAGTCAAAGGCAAGCGCCAGGCTCCTACGTCAATGGTTTTTCCTCCTTTCATCACCGGAGTGGAGGTTGAAAAAGGAATATAGTTCTCTGGATTCCGATGAAGAAACCCGAATACACCATGCCCGGCCGGGTCGAGACCGGTGGCGAAACTAGCCCAGGCCGTCGGGCTTTCCGGAGGAGCGGTGGATATCATTCGGCCCAGGCCTCCTTTTTCGGCAAACCGGCTGAAATTGGGCAATTTGCCCAGTTTCATCAAGC
>CAYMND010000496.1:0-2402 GCA_964391685.1 uncultured Clostridia bacterium
TCAGCGGTGATGCGGATCAGGCGCCGAAACAGATATACCGGATCTTCGCCACCTGTGAGCATCCGGGCCAACCAATAAAGCGAAGCATCGCAGTCCGAATTGCGAATACTTTTATGCAGTGCCGAAATCAGCTGATATCGATCGTCACCGCTACGGTCATACCCCATCACCGGCTTTTCAAGAAATTGCTTCAGTCTCGTCTCATCGAAAGACCTGTTCCTTGAAGCTGACAAGGCTTCTATCAAATTCAAGAGTCTTCGGCCGTCGCCGTTCGAGAAATCAAGACACATCTGTTTTGCTCCGGGAGTCAACTCAGGACGGGATTTTTCCTGAAGCACGGCCAATGCTTTTTCGTATAGAGATTTTAAATGTTCTTTTTCCAGTGGACGGAACTCAAACACCTGAATCCGGGACAACAGCGCCCGATTGATTTTAAAAGAGGGATTTTCTGTTGTGGTACCCAGAAGAAGAATGACGCCCCGTTCGACGTAGGGTAAAAAAGCGTCCTGGGCGCTTTTATTGAAATGATGAATCTCATCGATAAACAGAACCAGGGGTTTACCGTGTAAAGAAAACTGATTATCTGCGTCCTTCAACGTCTTCTTGACTTCCGCTATCCCGGAGATAGTGGCCGAAAATTCTTCAAAAGGAAGCTCAAGCTCTTTGGCCAGTAGGCGGGACAGGGATGTCTTTCCGCATCCCGGGGGTCCCCAGAAAATCAGAGAAGGCATGTTGGGTAACGGTGCACCTTCACGGGTCAATTTAGCGACAATGTGTTCCTGCCCGATGAAATCAGCCATGTTCACCGGTCTGAGCCGCTCTGCCAGGGGTATATTTTCAGACATGTTCAATCATCTGAAAAAAGCGACACCAGAAGAGAAGAGCCGGTCGTCCTTTTCCCCGGGAATATTCTGCAGGGTGAATCGGGAATACCGTTCATTGTGACCCATTTTGCCAAAAACGAGTCCATTTGGGCTGGTTAATCCTTCAATCGCCCAAAGCGATCCGTTGGGATTGTCCTGGTAGCGATTGCCGGGTAGTCCATCTGCGGAAACGTACTGAGTGGCGATTTGACCCGATGCAGAAAGAGTTCGGATTGATTCTCCAGAAGCCAGAAACATGCCCTCGCCGTGTGATATTGCGATTTGAAATGTGTCTCCAGGTTTTCGGTTCCACAACCAGGGAGACAATGTGGATACGACCCGGGTATGTACAATCCGGGAGATGTGACGTCCGATATGATTGAATGTGAGCGTCGGGCTGTTTTCCTGTGGAGTGAGCAATTTCCCGTATGGAATCAAACCGGTTTTAATCAAAGCTTGAAATCCGTTACAGATGCCAAGGATCAGCCCTTGTCGTTCCATGAGTCTCTCGATGGCTTCATAGACAAGCGGGTTCCGCAACACGGCGGCAATGAATTTTCCTGAGCCGTCCGGTTCGTCCCCGGCACTGAACCCACCCGGAAGCATGAGAATCTGAGCATTGTCGATCGCGGCAGCCAACGCAAACAGTGAAGTATTTATATCCTTGGGATTCTGATTGCAAAAAACCAAAATGTCGGCAACGGCACCGGCTTGATGGAATGCTGCCTGACAGTCGTATTCACAATTCGTTCCGGGAAATGCTGGAATGACGACTCTGGGTTTACCGATGATTGGGACCGTTTTTTTCTTGTCTCTTGCGGTGAACAGGGAAAGTTCTGCTTCTTCTCTGCAAGCGGGTTCTCCCTGAGGAAAGATGTCCTGAAGTGGAGACTTCATAGCGGAAAGAATTTCGTCTGTCGTTATGGAAAAGCCCCCACCATCGATATGCGGCGTTTTGATTGTGCTACCGATATAAACCAGATTACAGTCCGAAAAATATTCCGGCACAGGGACTGTGCCCCTCCACTCAAAAAGGATCGAACCGATCAGAGGTTTAAATACATACGCATTGTCCGGAAATAGAGACAGCTTTATGCCGATATTGTTACCGATCACCATTTTCGATAATGCAGTTGCGATTCCACCCCGATGAACAGCCCTGGCCGAAGCGATCCAGCCGTTTCCAATCGCCCGGGTCAGGAAATCGAAATGCCGAGTCATCAGAGACAGATCCGGCATACCATCTTCTCCGATTGGTGTTTCCAGAAGAAAAACCGGTCGGGAATGCTCCTTGAATTCAGGGCTGATCACGCATCGAACGTCCAGCGTCGTGACGGCAAAAGCAATCAATGTCGGCGGCACATCGAGCTGGTTGAAGCTTCCGGACATGCTGTCTTTGCCCCCAATGGCTGCAAGACCCATTTCGTTCAGCGCATAGTTGGCTCCGAGCAGCGCCGCAAGAGGTTTCCCCCATCGTCTGGGATCTTTTCCGAGTTTTTCAAAATATTCCTGAAGGGAAAAACGCACGCTATGAAATTC
>CAYMND010000497.1:0-2397 GCA_964391685.1 uncultured Clostridia bacterium
CCCGGGAGTGGGCATCTGGCAGCCTGTCTATCTGGAAACCCGCCCGGAACTGGTCCTGGAAGACGCAGCCGTCACCACCTGCAGAGCCGATGAGCGGGAAGCCGAGCTGCGGGCCATCTTTCTCATCTCTTCATCAGAAAAGAATCGAGCGGTACTGAAAGTCCTCGACGACTCAGGGAGACTGCTTTTTCATCGCAGCTCAGACATCGATGTCGGTGAGCAGACCGTCAGCGGCACCTTCCGAATCCGCAATCCCGGGCTGTGGTGGCCGTCCGGCATGGGACTCCAGACGCTGACACCGTTGAGGATGGTCATCGAACCGGAGAGGAGCCCGACTCAATCCGTGGATCTGCAGGTCGGTATCCGGCAACTCGAGCGGGTAGAGGAGCCCGACGATACCGGCCGTTCCTTCTTCTTCCGGGTCAACGGGCAGCCTTTTTTCGCCCGGGGAGCCAACATCGTCCCGCCGCACAGCCTCCTCCCCTGGAGTCCCGAACTCTGGACGCAACGGGTCCGGGATGCTGTGGAGAGCCGATTCAACATGCTTCGGGTATGGGGAGGCGGCATCTACCCGCCGGATGAATTCTTCTCCGCCTGCGACCATCTCGGCATTCTGGTCTGGCAGGATTTCGCCTTCGCCTGCTCGATGGTGCCATGGGACGATGAGTTTGTTGAAAATGTTCGCATCGAGGCCATCCAGCAGGTGGTCCGTCTTCGGAAACACGCCAGCCTGGCCCTGTGGTGCGGCAACAACGAAATTGACGAAGGCTGGCACAATTGGGGATGGCAGAACCAATTGAACGATCCCGAACAGGTTCGTCGCGTCTGGGAAGGATACCGCAGACTTTTTCACCACGTACTGGCCGAAGTGGTTCGTGAGGGGGATCCCGACCGCAGCTACAAACCTTCATCTCCCCTGTATGGCTGGGGCCGTTCCGAAAGCCTGAAACAGGGCGATGCCCATTACTGGGGGGTCTGGTGGGGGAGGGAACCTTTCGAGGTCTACCGGCGGAAAGTTCCCCGCTTCATGAGTGAATTCGGTTTCCAGAGTTATCCCGTAATGGCCACAGTACTCGATTTCGGAGACAGACACACCATGCCCGAAGAGAGCCTGCTTGCCTGTCACCAGAAACATGCCACCGGTTTCGAAATCATCCATGAGGCCATGGCCCGGGAACACTTTTCCCCGCGCAGTCTCAGGGAGGAAATCTACTTCAGCCAGGTCGTCCAGGCCATTGCCTACGAAACCGCCGTCATCGCTCAGCGGCTGTCCATGCCACACTGTATGGGATCCCTTTTCTGGCAGTTCAACGACTGCTGGCCGTCCATCAGCTGGAGCGGAATCGACCATTTCGGAAGATGGAAAGCAGTCCAGTATCAGGTCAGGCGCTCATTCGCCCCGCTGCTGGTCACAGGAGAGCTGAAAAAAGGACACATCGCTGTCAGAGCGGTTTCGGATCATCCTGTCCGGAACGGCAGCCTGATTGTCCGACTGATATCTCTGTCGGGGAAAGAGCTGTACCGGTGGGGGAAAAGCGTCCGGTTGGGCCCGGGCTCACCGCAAACCCTGTTTGAGACAGAACTGCCCGGGGACACTGCCGATCAAGAAGACTTCATTGCGGAGGTGATTCTGCGCGGCGGCGGCCTGGAAGTGATCGGACACAGCGTCTGTGCCCCCTGGGGAAAACTCCGTCTGGCAAATCCCGATCTTTCCCATCGGATCGTTGTGGAAAAAAATGAAAAGTATTTGGAAATCAGGGCGGATCGTCCCGCGTTCTTTGTCGAAATCTCCGATGAAGAGGGTATACTGAAAACGGAGGACAATTTTTTCCACTTGACTGACAGAAAACCTTTCCGAGTCAAAATAAAGATAAAAAATTCAAGCAAACTGGAAGTGAGGTCATTATGGGATTACTCAAGATGAAGCACCTGGCAGTTCTCCTCGTGCTGTTTTCGATTATCGCCTGCAAGACACAACGGGATCCGGCACGGTACGTGAATCCCTTCATCGGTACCGATTTTCACGGTCATACATTTCCCGGAGCCGTAACCCCATTCGGTATGGTGCAGCTGAGTCCCGACACCCGGCTGTCCGGCTGGGACGGCTGCTCGGGTTATCATTACAGCGACACGTCCATCTACGGTTTCTCCCATACCCACCTCAGCGGCACCGGTGCTTCCGATTACGGTGACGTGCTGATCATGCCGGTTGTCTCCAACAGCCATTTCGCCAACAGCGACTACGCATCTCCCTTTCAGAAAAAGAGCGAGGAAGCCGAAGCCGGTTACTACCGTGTCTTTCTGGATAAACCGAAGGTTCTGGCCGAACTGAGCGCCACCGCCCGAGTCGGATTTCACCGTTACACCTTTCCGGAAAACGAAGCCCCCCGTATCATT
>CAYMND010000498.1:0-2395 GCA_964391685.1 uncultured Clostridia bacterium
GAGCATTACGGAATCGCCAGCGATCACATTGCCATACGAACTTCTTCGTACCTGAATATTGAACAAAGGGATCAGCAAATACAGGTTCACGGATTGAACTACATCATCAAGAAAGCCAATGCCGAACATTGCCTTCTGATCGTAGACGATGTGTACGATACGGGGCTGAGTGTAAAGGCTATAGTTGATTCCCTGCACGCTTTGTCTCGAAGGAATGCTCCGCATGACATCCGAGTGGCCACCGTCTATTTCAAGCCCGGTAACAACCGTACGGATACATCACCGAATTATTACGTTCACGAAACGGATAAATGGCTGGTTTTCCCCCATGAGCTGAAAGGTCTTTCAGACGAAGAGATCGCGATGCATAAACCCGAACTTGCAAGGGTCACTAGAGGGAGATAACCATGAAAACAATCAGTAGAGAATTTGTCGAAAAAATTCCAAAAACAGATCTCCATCTTCATCTGGATGGTTCTTTGCGTTTGCAGACACTGATCGATCTGGCCAGGGAGAACGGAGTGAATCTTCCCGCTTACGACGAGGAAGGGTTGCGTCGCCTGGTTTTCAAAAACCAGTACGCCAGTCTACCTGATTACCTGAAAGGGTTCCTGTACACGGGCGCTGTAATGCAGACCCCCGAGGCGCTGGAACGGGTCGGATACGAACTGGCCCAGGACAATCAGGCTGAAGGTGTCCGTTATATCGAAGTACGCTTCGCACCGCAATTGCACCAGAACGACCTGATGAATTGCATCGATGTCATGGCGGCGCTAAACCGGGGATTGAACCGGGCGAAGGAGGAATTCAACTCGAAGCCGGAGGTGGCCGGCGGTATGGAGCCACCGTTCGAATACGGTATCATCGCCTGTGCAATGCGCATGTTCGATTACGGCTTTTCCAGGTATTTCGATACTCTCCTCAACGTTCATGCAAATTCCGACCGCAAATGGATTTTTTCTGTGGCTTCCCAGGAGCTGGTTCGGGCGGCTGTGGAAGCCAGGACGAAACTGAACCTGCCCATTGTCGGATTCGACCTCGCTGGTGCGGAAGCGGGATATCCGGCGGAAGATCATGCGCCGGCGTACGCGCTGGCACATAAGAACTTCTTGAAAAAAACCGTTCATGCAGGTGAAGCCTACGGCCCCGAGTCTATTTTTCAGGCCATTACCGATCTCCACGCTGATCGTCTCGGTCATGCACTGCACCTTTTTGACGCCGACACCATCAAAAGTCACGAGATCAAAGACAAGCAGGCATATATTGACAATCTGGTTCAGTTTATCGCCGACCGAAGAATCACCATCGAGGTGTGTCTGACATCGAACATGCAGACCCATCCGGATCTGAAAGAATTGTCTCAGCATTCGTTCCGATTGATGCGGAAGGCCAAACTTTCTGCAACCTTCTGTACCGACAACCGCACCGTTTCCCAGACAACGGTGGTGGACGAAATCATGAAGGCGGTACAAACATTCGATATCACGCCGCATGAACTGAGGAATTTTGTAATTTACGGTTTTAAAAGAAGCTTTTTCCCGGGTTCCTATATTCACAAGAGAGCATACGTTCATAAAATTATCGAGTACTACGAGAAAATCGAAAAACAATACTCTTGATTAGAGCAGGTGAAAGATGAGTTTTATGACTTTGTTTCGGGGAGTGATGGGCTTGTTGCTGATTCTGGGAATCGCGGTTATCTTTTCAAACAATCGTCGAAGGATCAGCTGGCGCTTGGTCGGAATGGGCATTCTCATTCAGCTGATCTTCGCTGTATTTATCATATACAGCGACAAGCTGAGTTCATGGTTTGCTCCTCTGGGGTGGCCCAAGGCCATCATTTCATGGCTGGGAGGGGCGGTAGTCAGCCTGCTCAACTTCACCAACGAAGGAGCTTCTTTTGTTTTCGGTCGCTTGGCGACCAATTCAGGAACCGACAGCCTGGGTGTTTTTTTCGCTTTTCAGGTACTGCCGACCATTGTTTTCGTAGCAACATTGACCTCGGTGCTTTATTATCTGGGGATTCTGCAGAAAGTGGTCAAAGGCATGGCCTGGCTGATGTCCAAACTGCTGGGAACCAGCGGGGCGGAATCTCTGTCCAACACAGCCAACATCTTTGTCGGTCAGACTGAAGCTCCATTGTTGATCAAGCCCTATATCGGAACCATGACCAACTCTGAAATACTGACCATCATGGTCGGTGGCATGGCCACTATTGCAGGAGGCGTCATGGCTGCATACATCCAGATGCTCGGGCAGGCCATGGCAGAGGTTCATCAAATCGCTCTCAATGAAGCTCAGTTGCGATTCGCCGTACAGCTTCTGGCGGCAAGCGTCATGGCGGCTCCGGCATCCCTGGTCATTGCAAAAATTCTATATCCCGAGACCGGTGAAC
>CAYMND010000499.1:0-2367 GCA_964391685.1 uncultured Clostridia bacterium
TAGGATCAGCGTCGCTAGGGAGATGATCTGAAGCAGTGTTTTCCTCTTGGCCGCTTTGGAGGCTGAAAAGGACTCCTCGTTCACCAGGCAGTAATACCGGAAAGCCGATATCAGCAATTCCCGGAAGATGATGATCGCCGCCACCCAGGTTTCCACATATTGCAGATAGATGAGCGCAATCAACGCCGATGTCACCAGGAGCTTGTCCGCCAGCGGATCCAGGAATTTACCCAGCTGGGTGACTTCGTTGTACTTGCGTGCCACGTATCCGTCGAGTGCGTCGGTTACGGAAGCGCCCACAAAGATAAGGAAGGCGATGATCTCCTTGTTATCCATTTCTGTCAGCAGAATAACCAGGAAGATCGGAACCATGATGATGCGGATAATGGTAATGATGTTTGCCTTCGTCATGGTTTGATTGTATCCTGTTCACCTTTTCTTTTCAAGATGCATTACATCTATCTTGCTTTGGCGATCACCAGAGCCCAGACATCGGCACCGGAACCGTGCAGGGCATCCGCAACGTTGCGGATTGTCGAACCTGTCGTACTGACATCGTCCAGCAGCAGCAGATTCAAGCCGTCCAGCCTGACATGGGGATTGACCCGGAAGGCTCCTTTCAGGTTCCTGGTTCGGGCTTTTCCGGTCAGTGCGGCCTGAGGAAGAGTATGCCTGCTCTTGATCAGCGCATTTTTCAAGAAACGCAGACGGTTCATGCGGCAAAACTCGGCTGCAATCTCCCGCATGGGGTAGAACTTGCTCAGGGAAGGCTTGTATCTGGGAACAATAACCACGGCATCCGGCTGAATGCGGTCGGCATGAAGGCGGTAGCGGAAGCCCATCAGCTCAGCCATGAATGGAGCCAGACGCCTGATCTGGCCGTATTTGTACGCCTTGATCAGATCTCTGATCTCTTCGTCATATCCCCCGAAAGCGAGAAAACCGCGAACCGGGGGAGGTGAAATAGCGCAGGCGGCACAAAGCTCCTGCCCTTGTGCGATGAGGTTACCGCATAGCCGACAGCCTTTTTCCGTCGGCCATGCGAGAATCCGTTCTCGGCAATCCCGACATAACGGATCATCCAGCCATGAACGCTGAATTTCCCTGCAAACCGGGCATCTCAGCTCGAACAGCAGCTTTTCGAAACCAAACAGTGAAATTCGTGCAATTTTCGTTATTGTATTAAACATTTACAAGTAATGATATTTTACGCATAATTTTTTCCAATGCAAGGAATTCTTGTTGACAAACTGAATCGTCGCGATTATCATTGTAGCGAACAAAAGGCGAACAGATGAAAAGCATCTTTCCGAAAGAGGCTCATGAAGACACGCAGTCAGAAGCGGTTGACGTCGACATCAACCGACTGCTGATCCCCCACCCCGCCGCGACTTTTTTCTTCCGTTTTTCCGGATTCGGCGGCGTCCGCATGGATGTCGGGCCGGACGATCTGCTCATTGTCGACAGGGCAGGCGACTTCTCCGGCGGTTCGCTGCTGGTGGTGGAGTGCGACGGTGAATGGGCCATCTGCACAGGCAGCGAATTCATCTCTTCTGCGGACAGAGTCCGCGTCTGGGGTGTGGTATCGTGGATTCTCCACAGGCCGTGATCCTGGAACGGAAAAGCTGGGAAAACCATTTCGCCCTCGTGGACTGTTCCAGCTTCTACGCCTCCTGCGAAAAACTGTTTCACCCCCGGTTGCACGATCTCCCTCTGATCGTGCTGTCCAACAATGACGGATGCGTGGTTTCCCGTTGCCGCGAAGCCAAGCGTCTGGGTATCCCTCTGGGCGCTCCCGTTTTCAAGATCAGGGATCTGATCGAAAACCACCGTGTCACCGTATTATCATCGAATTACGAGCTTTACGGGGACATATCGCGGCGGGTGATGGAATGCCTGCGCCGGTTCAGCCCCCAGATCGAACCCTACTCCATCGACGAGGCGTTCCTGCAGCACAATATCAAAGATATGCCGCTTCGCCCATGGGCGGTCTCCCTGCAGCACAGCCTCCGCCAATCCACCGGCATCGGCGTGACCGTCGGCATCGGCCCCACCAAGATTCTGGCCAAAGTCGCATCCCACATCGCCAAAAACCGAACTGAAACCGAAGGGGTTTTCTGCCTCGCCTCCCGGGACGAGATCCGCGCCGCCTTAAACGTCCTGGAGGTGTCCGAACTCTGGGGCATCGGGCACCGGTACCGAAAGAAGCTCAAGGCCCTCCATATCGAACGGGTTCAGCAGCTTCTGGATCTCGGTGAAACATGGATGGAAAAACACCTCGGAGGCGTGGTCGGGCGCAGACTGTGGTGGGAGCTGCAGGGGGTTTCTTGCCGTCCGCTGAGTTCCGCCCCCTCTTGCCGCCGGCAG
>CAYMND010000500.1:0-2362 GCA_964391685.1 uncultured Clostridia bacterium
TACATCATCGAGGCGCTCGACAAATTTCTCGAGCAGCGCATGAGCGACCTCAAGGAGATTCGCGAGAAGCTGAACGATTTAAAGTCCTAGAGTCCGAGGGACATTTACCACCAGAAAACTCATATAATTCCTCTTGGCAGTTTCCAAAAGCTGGCTATAATCCCCCCTCTCCTTTCGCACCGCTTTCCCTTTACCGCGTGCGGCATGAGCCACCCTAGCTCAGTTGGTAGAGCAACTGATTCGTAATCAGTAGGTCGGGAGTTCAAGTCTCCCCATCGGCTTTTCCTTTCATCATCAAATATGGCTGGAAATTTCCAAATATCAAAGGTGCGTCCCCGAAGTTGCAAACATAGTGTAGAAGGCCAGGGCGTTCACAATTTGGTGGGCGAAAACACCGTGTTTTACGGATTCTGTTTTTACGGCTGCGAACATCCAGATGGTGCCCATGATCAGGGGACCGCCGATGAGGTTGAGGGCGCCTCCCTGGTAATCGATACTGAAGAACAAAAAGGATGCATGATTGGCTGCAAAGAGCATGGTACTGGAGATGATGATGCTTCTTCGTTTCATTCTGTATATTTGTCCGCGCCAGTAGATTTCCTCCAGCAGGCCGTTCAACAGGCCGATGCCGGTCGTAGTGAGCAGCAGGGGGAAATGGATATTTGAAAGGTGCGGCCTGAATACGGTGATGAATACAAGGGCCGAAGGAAGATAGCACATTGAAGATATCCGCAGGCTCGTACTCTTGCCAGTCAGCATGGACTTCACGGATTTCATTGTACTTTTGCCTTCCGCAAGATAAATCTGCAGCAGCAGAATGGTCCAGTAAATGACCATGCCGGCCATGAAGCTGTCCGTTCCGCGGGCAAACCGGCTGACGCCGTAAAATGATGCTGCCACCAGGATTACGGTGATCAGCTGGCTGATCAGATGGAAGTGAGACGGCTTTGCGCTCATGGTCTTTCTCTTCGGTATCGCAGTGGCTGATTCGATTTGTTTATCGATTATATATTATACAGATTCTCCATATATAAAAGGTAGTCCACGAAGGTTGGTTCAAGGTGTAGAATGTCAGATTGAAAAGTAGCGGAAAGCATAATGCAATGGAAAATGAACTTCATTTTTGATCTGGACGGAACCATCGGAAACACATTGCCCCTCTGTGTCGAGGCTTTCCATAAAGCGGTGGAGCCCTTTATCGGAAGAACTCTTTCGCACAAGGGGGATCCGAAAAGCTCTTTTCTTTACATCGGTGATGCTCCGGGTGATATCCTGGCTGGCTGGACACGGCGGAGCGGAAAAACTCAAGTAATATCAGCCTGATTGCCTTTTTGCAACGGTTCGGGAGTTTAAAAAAATTTCCTGAGGCTGTGATTGGGAAACGTTTCGCATTTTATTGCCGGCTGTTGTTGGCCTTGTCTTGCATTTTCTTCGAGCTTGTCGCAAAATCTGCATGTAGGTACCGGGTGAACCGGATGTACCCGACAAGGAGGTTCCCATGCGTAGAATGATGGTTGTCGTAGCCCTGGTGGCGGGATTTTTCGCTGTGGAAATCCAGATGAACGCCCAAGCCCAGAGAATCGCCCCGTACCGGGTGCGTCAAGACCACCGGATGCGGGTCGCCGATCTGAGTCGCGAACTCGTCGAACAGGCGGAATATCTGTCGGAGTCGAGTTACGATTATTTCATGGGCTGGAACGGGGTGATCAGCAACAGTGAACAGGCCGTCCTGTTCAAATCCGAGGAGTTCACCGCCGCCTGCCGCCTCTTTTACAAGCTGCTTCAGGATCAGGGCGGATACTACCGTGACGAACATCTGCGCACCAACCTCTACAACGCTTTTCTTTACTTGCGTGCCGAATTCCGTCAGCTGGAGGACAGGATGCGCAAAGGCGGGTTCAGGGATGATTTCAACCGGGTACGCCGGGACGGACGCACTTACGAACAGATGAGAAGACGGAATGTTCCCCGGCGCATGGGACTGGCGGAATGCCGTCGCCTGCTCGACCGGATCCAAGCCGCCTTCACCGGCTGGCGCAGGTGAAAGAGAAAGTCCCCTGAGAATCAGGTGGACAGCTGAACCGACAGGATTGCCGAGAGAAAAGGCTCCAGTTCGGTGAGGGGAAACGGGAAAACCCGCTTGACCCTGACCCGTTTGCAGAGCCTGATTTCTTCGGGGGAGAGCCCGCTCTCGGCCAGCAGGAAGAGGGTGATGTGTTCCATGGCTCCCGTGGCGGAAATTTTAATCATATATTCCAGCACCGATTGGCCGTTGAACATCTTGGGGATGATCAGAATCGCCTGCTTGAGATTCTGCAGAGTCAGAATCAGTTCCTTGGCCGATGCACAGGGTTTCCAGTGA
>CAYMND010000501.1:0-2349 GCA_964391685.1 uncultured Clostridia bacterium
TGGCTGGTCATCGCCGGGGCGGACACCACCCCCGCCTGGCTTTTCGAGACTTTTCGCCGTGATCACCAATTGAATATCTGCGAAGGGTACGGCGCCACCGAAACCAGCCCGGTGATTTCGGTGAATACTCCGGATGCGCGAAAGGAAGGCAGCATCGGTCAACCGTTGAACAATCTGAAGGTACGGATTGTCGACATCGAGACCGGAGAGAATCTGCCTTTCGGCAGGGAAGGGCGCATTATGGTCAAGGGGCCCTCTGTCATGGAAGGATATTTCGATGATTTTGAAGAAACCAGTATGCGTCTGAAGAACGGCTGGTACGATACCGGGGATATCGGCATGTTGGACGAAGACGGTTTTCTGTGGCATAAGGGCCGTCTGAAACGGTTCGTCAAAATCGGCGGTGAAATGGTTTCCATGGTGAGAACCGAATCGGTACTGGTGAAGCTGCTGCCTGACGATGTCGAGTGCTGTGTCGTGGAGATCCCCGATTTCAAGAAAGGGGCCCGGCTCGTGGCGGCCATATCCGGCAGGGAAGTCGATACAGATGAATTGCAGAAGGCCTGCCTGAAGGAGCTGCCATCCATCGCCGTTCCCAAGATCTATCTGCGTTTCCCGGAACTGCCCAAAATGGGAAGCGGCAAGATCGATTTTCGTCGGGTCACCCTGATGGTCAAGGATCAACTGGCAGCCCTTCAGAACAAGGAGATCTGAACCGGAACCGAAGTGCAACGATGCTGACAATATCCCGCCATCTGTCCATTCCCGATGAACTGCTCAGCGAAGTGTTCATCCGTGCCGGTGGTCCGGGGGGACAGCATGTGAACAAGGTTTCTTCGGCCGTACAGCTGCGCTTTCTGGTCGCTGAATGGCAGGTTCCCGATCCGGAAATCAAGGAACGTCTCATCCGACTGGCCGGTCGGCGCTACTCCGAACAGGGAGAGATCATCATCGAGGCCCGTCGCTTTCGCCACCAGGAGAAGAATCGGGAAGATGCACGCCAGCGCTTGATCGAACTGATCCGGCGCGCTCTGGTCGTCCCCAAGAAACGCACCCCCACCCGCCCCAGCCGACAGGCTGTGGAGAGACGGCTGAGTGAGAAGAAACACAAGCAGTTGCTGAAAGCCGGACGGAGAAAGGTTTCGGACGATCCGTGATTTTTTTCAAGTTTTTTAAAAGAACCGACGATATACTATAGATTGGAACAAGTCCATGCGTATTGAAAACGCTTACCCGGTTTCATCCGGTGAGTACAACTCCCGGATTCAGCAAAGCCGTTCCCCCCGATCCGGGGAGACAGCGGAAGGAACTGAAGAATCGAAAGTGAGGGGAAGCAGCCGTTCCGGTGCAGCCAAGCAGCCGGGGGAGCTCACCGAGGAAGAGAAGAAAGAACTCGAGACACTGAAGGAAACCGACCGGAAGGTCAGGGCCCATGAACGGGCTCACCTGGCGGCTGCGGCCGGAATATCCATCTCCGGAGCCCAGTTCGAATACCAGAGAGGACCTGACGGAGTGATGTACGCCGTGGGCGGTGAAGTGAACATCGATACCTCTCCGGTTCGGGGAGATCCCCAGGCCACTCTGGAAAAGGCCCAGAAAATCGAACGGGCCGCCATGGCGCCGGTAGATCCGAGTCCCCAGGATTACAAAGTGGCCGCCCAGGCACGCCAGATGGCCGCCGAGGCCCGGATCGAGATGATGAAGCAGACGCAGTCGGAGGGATCGGCTGCTGCCGACGCGTCTTCCAGTGCCTTGGGGCAACCGTTCGGACAGGAAAAACAACAACAGGGTCAAATTCTTGATATCACAGCCTGATCGGTTGACAGAATCCAAGCTGTTTGCAGTTTTTTACTCTTCTTCCAGTCCGTCCGTCTGCCTGTACTCGGCCAGCTTGTTGCGCAGGGTGCGTACGGAGATGCCCAGAATCTCGGCTGCCTTGGTCTTGTTATTTTCGGTTTTTTCCAGGGCCTTCTGGATCATCTCCCGTTCCATGGCCTCGATGGTCGTGAGCTCTGTGGCGTTCGCCGACAATGAAGAGGCCGGCGGTGTGAACTCGATATCTTTTTCGTCGATCCACTCTTCATCGGAAAAAATGGCCGCCCGCTGAACCACATTCTGCAATTCCCGGACGTTGCCCTGCCAGTTGTGGGTCAGCAGGCGCTGCATCGCTTTTTCGGTGAAGTGTTTTTCTTTTCCCGGAAGTGTACTGCTGATGGTCTGGAGCAGGGTTCCGGCGATCAGTTCTATTTCCGCAGGACGCTCTCTCAGCGGCGGCACGGTGAATTCCACCACGTTGAGTCTGTAATACAGGTCTTCCCGGAAACTGCCTTCGGCGATGAGCTTGCGGAT
>CAYMND010000502.1:0-2345 GCA_964391685.1 uncultured Clostridia bacterium
GAAGCAGAGACAAGACCAGCTGAGACGACGCATTCGCCTGAGCCAGTGAGGCCATACCGGATTGAAGCAGGATCTGGTACTTGGTCATGTTGACCACCTCTTCCGCCATGTTGGCATCCCGGATGGATGATTCGGCGGCCTGCAGATTCTGCGACTGCACCTGGATGATGGCCACCGAGTTGGTGAGCCGGTTCTGCTGAGCGCCCAACGCACCTCTCCATTTGGAAACGGAAGCGATGGCGTCCTTCAGCTCGCCCAGGGCGGTGATCGCACTTGATGCAGAGCTGACATTCGAAGTACCCAGGCCCAGGGCCGTGGTTCCCGCTCCGCCGGCACCGGCGATGGAAACGGTGATGAAAGAGGACATCTGGGTGTCACCGACATAGATCGATTTGCGCACAGCGCCGCTTTCACTGAACAGGCGTTCGCCCTTGAAGTTGGACACCGAAACGACCCGGTTGATTTCCTGCAGGATCTGCTGATACTCGGTGTTGATGGTTCCCCTTTCGTTGGCACCGACGGTTTCGGATGCCGACTGCTCCGCCAGGGTGACGGCACGGGTCAGCAGGTCGGAGATCTTCGACAGTGCTCCGTCGGCGATCTGGATCAGCGCGATTCCGTCGTTGGCGTTGCGGGTCGCCTGCTGAAGGGCGGTCACATCGGCCTTCAAACCATTGGCGATGGCCAGACCGGCCGCGTCGTCTCCGGCCTCAACAATACGATAACCCGAAGCCATCCGGCCCAGGGTCTTGTTGAGTCCGATGTTCGAAAAGTAGAGATTTCTCTGGGCATCCACAGACGCCAGATTGTTCACAACTGAAAATTGTCCACCAGCCATAATAATCCTCCTTGATTATTTTTTTTGGGCTTCCATGCCCAACCCTTATATCGGCGCAACCGTGGAAAAGCTGTAATTTTTTCTTGAAGATGAAGAAAAAAATTCCCGATACCCTCATTTTTTTCTAATTCTGAAAATGCAACGTTCTGCAATTCCACACAAAAACGCTTTTATATCGGAACTTTTTTATAATTCACTGGATGTAACCGACTTTGGCAGTCTTTTTGCTGAAAATAGCCCAGGAGGTCGATATGATCACTGGCACCAGCGTGACGGACTATCTGAACAGCTCGACAACGACGGCTACCGGAGAAGCGAACGGAGACAAAGAACTGGGAAAAGACGCCTTCATGAATCTCTTTGTCACCCAGCTCCAGAATCAGGATCCCCTCGAACCGATGGACAATACCGAGTTTCTGTCGCAGATGGCCCAGTTTTCCTCCCTGGAGCAGATGCAGAACATCGCCGGCGCCATGGAACTCCTGACCCTGAGCCAGAGCGCGGCAACAAACAGCCAGATGATCACGCTCATCGGCAAACGGGTGGTGCATCCCGGAAACCAATTTTCCCTTGAATCCGGCAAACCGGTTGAACTCATGTTCACCCTTCCTGAGGAATGCCCGGCCCTGAAACTGAACCTCCTCAACGACCAGGGAGAAGTCGTCCGCACCATCGAACCGGAAAATCTCAAACCGGGGTACAACCGTTACATTTTCGACGGACTGGATGATAACGGAGATGCCCTTCCCGACGGCAACTACCAGTATCAGTTCGTACGCGCCGACGGATCGTCTGAAGCCGTCGACATCGAATACTACAGCAATCTGCTGGTCGACAGCGTAGCCTTCGGCAGCAACAGCACAATCCTCAAATCAGGCACTCTGTCCATCGAGCTGGCGAATATTCTGGAAGTACGTTCCAATTCGGCAGCAGCAGGAGAATAACCATGTTGACATCATTTTATTCAGGTTTAACCGGCCTTTCGGCATATGCAAACGCCCTGAACATCGTCGGCAACAACCTGGCCAACATCAACACAACGGCGTTTAAATCATCTTTCATCAATTTCGAGGATCTGGTGACCGCCACCTTCGGCGGAACGGCGACCAGTGCCTCGGGAAATCCCATGCAGATCGGTCTCGGCGTACTCCCCAACTCCATCAGCGGCATTTTCACCCAGGGTTCGATACAGAGCACCTCCGAGGCCACCAATGTGGCCCTCGAAGGCAACGGCTTCTTTATCGTCGGGGACACGGTGGATGACCGGTTCTACACCCGTTCCGGCAATTTTTCCTTCAACAGTGAAGGATATCTGATCAACTCGTCCGGAAAGTACGTCCTCGGCTACACCGAGCGCGATGCCAACGGAGACATCATCACATCCGGGGCCCTGGACCGAATCTACATGCCATCGAGTTCACTGAGCGCTCCGGAAGCCACCACCTTCATCCAGATGTTCGCCAACCTCAACGTCCGCGACGATGTGGGCGACACCTTCAGCGCTTCG
>CAYMND010000503.1:0-2333 GCA_964391685.1 uncultured Clostridia bacterium
AGGCCACTCGATCGATTCGGAAAACAGACTTCCAGCGCAAGGCTCCGAAAAACGACAGGGTACTTTTTTCTTCCATAAAAACATCGTCGATTTCTGTATGGCTGCCGATTTTCTCCATCAAATCAGACTTTCCTTCCATGATGAGGCTCTCGACCGCAGCCTGTTTTCGAGGATCTTCGCCGATATCGCTAATATCGAGTTCCACCGCCTTCCGGTTCAGCCGCCCCTTTCGTCTGGAAGAACTCATGGGGGTGGCCCGGATAGTGTGGAGAAAGTGAAGCACCAATTTCAGACGGATTTCATCGTAAAGACTCTCATCCTCGAAATATACCACTTTTTTTTCCTGATCATCGTTTTTGTATCCAATCAGGTGCCGATACAGCCTGACCCGGGAATTTGTCAGATCGATATACGCTTTGGCAGCGGATAAAGGGAGGGCGATCTTCCCCCTGCCCTCCAGAAAATCCTCCTGAATCATGACAAAATTCCGCTTTGGAAAAAGAGTTCTGTAGCAATTTCTCAACATGAGATTAACTAGGAAGCGGTTGTGGAAACGCCCCTTGTCCCGGGTCGGCACAGGGTAGACCAGAGTATACTTTCGCCAATAGGCTACATCACCCGAGATTACACTGCCGTACCCCAGCCGGACACCGACATGCAACATGTCTTTCACCAGAAAGGAATCCGACTCGCTGACCGGAACGGGCTTGCGTTCCACTTCGCGGTCTATTCGGATACAGATCTTGCTGATCACCCGCCTGTCCAGGCCAAACCATTCCGGATCGAGTTCCAGATAGCGGACGACGCTGATCAGTCCGACCAGAGCGTCTACCGTACTGTTGCGCAAACCTTCAATGACCTGAGCGAGCAGATCGTTGAGCCTGGGACCGAAATACTGCGGATGACCGCGAAACCGGTAGCTTTTCAGTTTTCCTTTGCGGATCACGCCATCTTCGGTAGTGATGTTCCGATCCATCGTAAGCAATCCAATCAATCCGCCTTCTGGAATTTCATCTCCCACCAGATCGAAAGCCGAAACCAGCTGATTCCTTCGGGCGATCAGCTTTTCCACCAGCAGGCGCTGCAGGGGGACGGGCCACCCCCCAAGCGACACGGCGTCTTGAATCTGGTCCCGGCTGAGCCTGGCGATGAGCCGGACCATCCAACGGGCATCGGCATACGTAGTGAGCCGAAAAAGGCTGTTCTCCACCAGGCAGGGAAAATTCATGTATACATAATTGGCCGTTTTCCTTTTTACCAGCCGCCAGGGAAACGAACCGGGTCTCTCATGATAGGTCCGGCCGAATGAAAATCCCATGTCATGCTGAATATGAAAGAATTGATGGGGATCACTGGTTTTCCGGACGAGCAGCTTGTTGTTCTCGGATTCCTTCAAGTCCAGATTGGCCACCCACATGTTGAAGAGCAACAGACCTCGCACCTCCCTGAGACCGGCGTTTCCCGTTCCGCCGTAGGCCCATGGACCTACTCGAAGCAAATCGGACGGCTTATACTCCAACACCCCCTCGTAAAAAACAATGTAATTCCCTTCTTCATCCCGCCCTTTTTCTTTGATATAGAGATCGGCGTCATAGTCGCTGTAATAGGCGTCCCACTCTCTTGTAAACTCAACAAATGACACATCTCCCAGAATCACCTTGAAATCGCGGACATACCGCGTTATGTCTGCGGAAAATCCCAGGGCGGTGATCAGAGCGGCACAGGTGGTTTCAGAATAGACTTCCGAAGCCACCTTCATCTTGTATTCCAGCTTCTGTCCGTTCCGTTTCAGGTAAAGGTCCAGTTTGGGTTTGCTTTGGGTCTTGCGAACTCCTTCATAATACGCCTTGCGCTGAGGGAAAAAAATCTCAAGCCCCTGATGCAAGGGATCGTGACCTTCAAGATAATACTCTCCGACGTTCACTCCAGAGACATCGTGATCGATCCAGAAAGTCGAGTCTGCAGAAGGGTTCAATTTTGAAATATCCGTCCCTTCTCTCTTCATCTCCGACAGTTCTTTCTGAGTGCATATCCCACCGGTCTTCGGATTCACTAGATTTTCCGCTTCACCGGCGGGAGTTTTCAGGATCGGAATACGCCTGGGCTTCACTTCCGCCGGCAGTTTCTCCAGCAACTCCACACTGTCCAGTTTTCTGGCTTCAATCCGTAACGCAAAATCCATCTGGATTATTCTCAGAGCAAGATGCCGAAACGTTTCAGGATCCACGCATAGTTTCAGTTGATCGATATATTCCAGCAGGATCCGATAGGATTCCACTTCACTCTTTTCCTCGGTCTTTGTCCGGGCTTTTTCTCTTCTCTGTTTTTTTATA
>CAYMND010000504.1:0-2331 GCA_964391685.1 uncultured Clostridia bacterium
GGGTCTTCATCCCCTCCAGGGTGAAGCTCAGCTCGTAGTTACCGGGAGGCAGGTTACGGAAACGGAAATGCCCTTCTTCATTGGATACGGCAGTCATTTTTTCGACAATGATCGCCGACGACCGAAGACTGATGGTCACGCCGGGAATGACGGAACCGTCCTCGGCCACTACGGTTCCGATGACGGTTCCGGTCTGGCTGAGCTGGGCGTTGAGTAAACCCAAAGTCAGCAGAATCAAAATGCTTGACAGTATGAATTTGTGATTCATGAAACCTCCTTAAGCTTTTGCACTAGAATATCGTGCAATCGTCTTGCCAAGATGATTTTTAGCCCTTCAGCCATGTGCTGAAACTGCCCCATTGGAATGTAGAAAACCGCTATCCTGGTGCCAGCTTATCGAATTTGCGAACGAAGAGAATGGATTCTTCCGGGAAAAATGAGGATTTAATCCAATAATCTGAATTAATTAAGATTTTTTTGAAGATGAAAAGGAAGCGGCCGATGATTGGCCGCTTCCTTAATTGATGGAGGAGTGGTTAAATATGAAAAGATCTATATAAAACAATATCAGAAATCAGTTTCACTTATCTGCGGCTCATCCGATCTGTTCGCCCAGTTGAACCACCCGTTTGAGGTTTTCTCTGAACTTACGGCCCCACAGCCAGCTCTTGCCGCTGAACAACACCGCTTCGTAGTTGGAATATTTCAATATTTTCAGCTCTTTCAGTTTTTCCAGGTTGATGATGGTGGAACGGTTGATTCGCAGAAAACGGTCTCCATCCAACTGCTCTTCGATTGCGCTCAGGGTTCCCCGCAGCAGATGGGAAGAATCACCGGTGTAGATGCGCAGATAATTACCTTCCACTTCAAAGGCATCCACATCTTCAAGCCTGATAAAAATATACCGGTTTCCAACACGGATCGGTAAACGATTCATTTCATACCTCCTGGTCAGCCTGTTTTTGCTGAAAATCACGCTCAATTTACTTTCCGCCCCAAGAAACGGCAATCCAGCAAAAGTGTGATTGTCGGTTTTCATACTTAGGTATGAGTGGCAAAAAAACAAGTACGAAAAGCCGGTTGGCAGTGATACAAAAATCCTTTTTTTTCGTATACAATATTAGAAAATCTTTTTGAAACAATTGAAACAATGAAGAAAAGAAAGTTGTCGTACTTATTTGTTTTTTTTTCAGCCGTATTTCTGCTTTGCGGGTCCATGTATCCGACCAACTTGCGTTTCGAAAGGATAAACCGCTACCAGGGGTTCCCTTCCGACAGTGTAAATGTAATTTACCAGGATCGCTATGGTCTGCTCTGGATCGGCTCGGATGAAGGTCTTTTGCGATATGATGGACAATCGTTCCGCCTTTTCCGGCCCAAAACCGAAACATCCCAGGAAACCAATCTGAATTTCAGCGTCAGTTCCATCATCCAGGATTCCCAAGGCGTTCTCTGGATCGGGACGTATGGTTCCGGTCTGTTCACAGTCAATCCGAATTCGGAAACCATTCATTCCGAATCCTACCTGCCCCCCGACAGCTCCGAAAGCCGACACTTCATCTACCGCCTGATGCAGGATACCAAAGGAGGAATATGGATCGCCAGCTGGGGCTTCGGTATCAGCCGATACGACCCACAGAAAAAAACATACACCCATTATTCCCGGGAAGCGGATTCCGGAAGACCGATTGTCAATCCTTTTATTCGCCCGATAATCGAAAGAAACGATGGTTCCGTATGGTTCGGCTCCAACGAAGGCCGATTGTATCGAGCGGACCCCGGCAGTCAGGCTCTGTCTTTCTACCAGCTCTATCAGGATGACGACCAGAAAATTCCTCTGGAAGACAACCTCTTTTCCCTTCTCTTCGACAACGATGACGATCTGTGGGTCGGAACCCTGAATTCAGGCCTTTTTCTGTGCCATTTTCAAAACGATCAGCTGACACGTGTTCAACGCTTTCAGGCCGGTTCAGCCCCCGACATGCTCGGCGACGATCACATTCGCGATCTTCTTGAAAGCAGCCAGATTCCCGGTCAGATCTGGATTTGTACAGATTACGGGCTATATGTTCTGCACAAGAAAAACGGCACTTTCACACGGTATATGGCCGATCCCAACAACAGTTTCAGTCTGAGCCGAAACTACCTTTCCTGCATTTACGAAGATCGAACCGGATTGTTCTGGCTGGGGACCATCAACGGCGGGCTGATGAAATTTTCCCCGCACCCCAACCCCTTCACCACCCAGACCCCCCAATTGCATGATGAAATGAGAAGCCACAGCGAAGTGACCTCACTGCTGAGATTGAACAACCGACAGATCCTCCTCGG
>CAYMND010000505.1:0-2323 GCA_964391685.1 uncultured Clostridia bacterium
ATCAATGTCCATCGAAATGAAAGCAGTGTCCGGAACCAATTCCCAGAGACCATGGCGAAGATCATCTTCATAGCTGGCCTGTTTCTTGAGCATGGTGATGAGGTTTTTCAGATTTCTCAACTCTTTCCTCTCTTTTTCGGACAGTTCTTTGTTCTCGTCGTATTGGGAGAGTCTTTCTTCCGCTTTCTTCAGGTTCTCTCCCGACGAGAATGCCGGCATCACTGTATTTGGGGCTTGCAGAATAATCCACAGATGATCTTTTTGGGGAGCCATCATCAGTTCAGTCACCTGGGCAAATTCCAGGATGGAATTCTGCAGGTATGAATACGATTCCTCAGAGCGATAGCGAAACAAACCGTCATACGGGGTACCGATCCACAAAGACCCGTTTTTGTCACAGCCCAGGTGCTTCACCCATACCTTCTCATATTGTGGAACGACAGAGATCTGTCCGTCCTTCCAGGTGGCCAGGCCTTTTTTGGTTCCCAGGTAGATAGTGCCCGATTCATCTTCGCAGATGGCATGCACTTCGTTGTGGGGGAGGGAAGAATTTTTTTTGTCATAGCTGATGAAAAAACCGCCTTCCAGATATGACACGCCTTTGTCGGTTCCCGCCCATAGACGCTGGTTTCGGTCCAGGAAAATGGTGTACACTTCATTGTCGGCAAGTTTTGCATTTTTCTTGTTCAGGACGGTTACGGTTCCCCCCGTGCACTTCAGAATGCCGTCACTTTGGGAGGATATCCATATCGTGCCGTCATCACCGACCAGAATGCGTGAGATGTCGTTGTCAAAAACTTTCTTTTCATTGGGTATGATGGGCGTCAAGGTTCCGTCTTTCAGCCGGCAGAGTCCCATCTTTTTGCTCACGATCAGATGTTCTCCCTGCGGGGTATAACCAGAGGCAAAGTACTGATCCTTGTCCAGATTCTCGTGGATTGTCTGGATTTGATCCTTTGTTGCGTGACGAAGATGCTCCCTGCCGGCCAGAATGAAACCGTTTTTATCCCGATAATGAATCATGGCCTTGGACTCCGCAGCGAAGCGGGAATTGTACTCGTGAAAGAAGTTGCAGTTTTCAGGTAATTCTTTCATCGAGAAACGTAAGGCACAGATTCCTCCGAAGACATCGCTTTCATCGTAATGGGGATAATCCGGTTGCAGGATCCAGGTAAATCCCGAAAAGTGGGCAATCTTTCTCACTCGGTTGTTCATCAGAGGCGAATTCTCGGCATGAAGGTGCTTCATAATACCGTTATTGGCGATGAACAGGCCTTTTTCACTCGTTCCGATCCAGATGCTCTGATCTTCGCCGCAAAAGATGCTGGTGACGTTCTTGGGGCCGGACAGCCTCTCTTCCCGTGCCCAGGCTTGGCCGTTGTAGACAAGGACACCGCCCTCCCAGCCGAAAAGAAGCTCCTTGCTGATCGGATTGATGGCGATGGTGGCAAAACGGTTTTCGGGGAGAGAAGAATTTTCCCGGTTGAAAACCGTCCAGACGTTGTCCTTGAAGCGGCAGATGCCCGTTGCATCGTCTCCCAGCATCCAGACGGCCCCATCCTCTGTAAAGGTCAGGCTGTGCATTCTGCTGCAGGGAATTTTCGAGTTGACCACGGTGAAACACTGCCAACTCTTTCCATCGTAGCGGGCTATTCCGGTGTTTTCTCTGATCACTTCGTCCTTTTTTAGGATTTTCTCGATGATGTCGTCTCCACAGACCCAGATGTTTCCTTCCCTGTCGATGGCGATTTCGTTTATTCTTTTGAAAGGGAGAGTTGAAGATATGGGGATTTCGTGCATGTTGATGCCGTCGAAACAGAGCAGTCCATTCGCGGTGCCGAGCCACATGTTACCGGCTTCGTCCTTTTTAATGACTCGGATTGATTTGAGTTTGTCTGCGATCTGTGGACTGATCATGGCCCCCAGGCTGGAAAGATATTTCTGATATTCCAGAACCATGTTCTTCTTCTGGCATATTCTCAACCCTTCGGGTGTTGCAAACCAGATGTTGTCGGAATTATCGATATCAAAATCGTAAACCTCGCCTGAGGGCAGGGTGAAGGCGAAATATATTTTTGAGTCGGTGAAGTTATACTGATTAGAATAGATCCGGCATTCAGAAATCCATTGGCCGAAAGCACCGATCGTGAGGGTCAAAAGGGCTAGGACTACGAGCTGTACAGAAACTGTTTTTTTCATGCGGGTATTCTCCTTGATGATGAATTACTGGCCGTTCAGCACGGACATTACTTTGGGATGATTGTTTTCTCGGGCATAAAAAAGGGCGTTCTTCTGATTGCTGTCAGTAAAGTTTCTGTCTGCG
>CAYMND010000506.1:0-2310 GCA_964391685.1 uncultured Clostridia bacterium
AACCGCTTCGGTGTAGGTGCCGGCGTAAAGGGCGATGGTCTCTCGGGGTTGACAGGACTCCAGGGCCCGGGCGATGGTTCTGAAAGGAGATTCCTCCGTGCCGGATGCGTTGTCGTCGCCGTCTGTAGAAACGTACCATGCGTTTCCGGTGATCGGATCATCCGGCGATTCACCGGGTTCCGGCTCGGAATCGTCGGATCGGCAGCCCGAAAGAAAAAGCAAAAAAAACATCATTCCAGGGATGAGCAGAAAGAAAGCGGGTTTTTTGCGTTTCATTTTATTATTATAAAGCAGATCGGCAAAAGTTTTTCTTTTTTCTTCCGGGTTCAACTCGTTTCGGATGGCTGTTCAGCGGATTCGACTCTGCTTGGCCCATTTGATTGTTGCATCGGTTCTCCGTTGTGTCTGCGGAACAGATGGAGCTGCAGCCTGTAGAACAGGTAGTAGAAAATGGGCAGAACCACCAGGATCAGAATGGTGGAGACCGTAAGCCCGCCGATGGTGCAAAGGGCCAGAGACGACCAGATGTCGTTGGCTTCTCCCTTGTTGATGACCATGGGCAGCATGCCCAGCACGGTGGTGGCCGTGGTCATGAAAATGGGTCTCACCCGTTCCTTGGTACCGGATACGATGGCCTCCAGGATGTCTCCGCATCGGTTCAGGTGCTGGTTGATGTTCTCGATGAGGATGATGGCGTTGTTGACCACGATGCCGGAAAGGAGGATGACGCCGATGTAACTGCTGGTATCGAAATTGAAATCGGTGATCCAGTAGGCCAGCCAGACCCCGATGAGTGAGAGGGGAATGGCCAGCATGATGATGAAGGGCTGAAACAGATTCTCGTAGAGGATGCTCAAAACCAGGTAGATCAGGCCGATGGCGAGGAAAATGGCAAAGTTCAGTTGATTCTCCTCTTCGGCGGTGATGAATTCGGATTTCTTCTCTTTGCTTTTGTTGAAGCCCACCGGAAGATAGAGATTGTCGTAGACCGCGTTGTAAAATTTTTCTCCGGCCTTGGTGGAGCCCAGATACTCCCAGCGGACGTCGGCGATGTACTCCTGGTTTTCCCGGCTGATGCCTCCTTTCTGGGAAGTCAATTCCACTTGGACCACGTCGCCGATTCGAAAGGGGGTGCCGTTGGGGCTCATGATCTGTAGGTTCAGCACGTCAGTCAGATCGAGCTCTTCCACGTCTGCGCTCTTGACCTCCACGTACAGTTCCTGATCCTGGTATTTCAGTTTGTTGTTGCCGCTTCTTTCGGCCAGAACGGAGCCGAGGTAGTAATTGAGGTACTGTGGCGAAGCGCCCACCTGACGGAGCTTCTCTCGATCCAGGTTGAAGGCGTAATACTTGGTGGAAGGTCCCCAGTGATACCGGCGATCGGTGCTGATCTCGACATCCTTGATGCGCCGGTTCTTGAGAAGCTCCTCCTTGAAATTTCCGGCAAGTTCCAGCAGCCGGTCGAGGTTGTAGCCCTGGAACTGGATCAGGTAGGGCAGGAAGGCGCCGGTATCGGGATTGTACCAGTAGGGCTCGGGGTCGAATCCGGATACGGATACACCGACGCCGGACAGGTTCGATGCCAGTCCCACCAGTTCCTGCTTCAGCTGCAGCGGGTAGGGGGAAAACTCGATGTCCCTGGGGAAGGAGATCTGCATCCAGGCGAACATGGGGTAGATGACAGTCCGGATCTCTTTTCGGTAGGGTTTTCCCAGGGCGAGGTTCTCGAACTTGAGAATTTCCTCTTTCACGTTATCGAATTCGGTTCCCGAGGGAAAACGAAGATAGACCTGTATCCGTTCCTTGGAATACCAGCTGAAGAACTGGCCGAAGGAGACGTTGGTCTTGAACTGCTGATGAACGTAGAGACCGGCCAGCAGCACCGGAAGGAGGATGATCAGCGGATGTTTGAGAATGAAAGGGAAAAATTTCCCTCTTTTATAGGACAGGCTGGTGGTTTTCAACCGCAGTTTCAAGCGGGCGGTCAGTGAGGGAATGAGAACGAAGGAGACGAGCATGGAGGAGAGGAGGGAGATGGCGATCACGTAGGCCAGAGGGAGGTAGAACATGCGCAGGCGGTCCTTGAAAAGCAGGGCGAAGGAGAAGAAAACGATGATGGTGGTGATGGTGGAGGCGAGGACCGGAAGAACTACGGCCCTGGCTCCGTTGACGGCTGAATCGATCTCGTTTTCACCTTTTTCACGATGGCGTAATATGGAATCGAAAACCACCACGGCATTGTCGACAAACAGTCCGAAGCCCAGGGCCAGTCCGGACAGGGTCAGCATGTTGAGCTGGATCTTGAAGATG
>CAYMND010000507.1:0-2310 GCA_964391685.1 uncultured Clostridia bacterium
TGTTGTTGTAGTTTACAAATGCCATGCTTTAAAAGGGGTCATCCTCGTCAAAGGCATAATCGTCGATCTGGTCGATCTGAACCTCCGGAGGAGCCTGAGGGAATGTCAGATCGTCCTGACCACCGCCGTTTCCGCGGGACCTGGATACTGCGGACGAGGCGTCGTAGCCCGCATTGCCCCGGGCCGACATCTGTGCCTCGTTTTCCTTCAACACAACAACGCTTTCGGCCTGAATTTCGGTCGTCCGGCGTTCCTGACCGTCCCGATCCTGCCATTTTCGGGTTCGCAGACGGCCTTCTACCAGGACCATGCACCCTTTCCGGACACTGCGCTCGATGCGCTGGGCGACAAATCCCCAGGCAACGATGTTGTGCCATTCGGTACTTTCCTGGAACTGATTGTTCTTGTCCTTGTAGACCTCGGAAGTCGCCAGGCTGAATTTGGCCAAGTCCTTGGCCAGATTGGGAATATGGGTTATTTCCGGATCCCTGCCGACATTCCCCACTAAAATCACTTTGTTGAGACTGCGCTTGTTGGCCAATTTTCCCCCTCATCACCCCTTGATTTCGTTTATTTTCTGCTGAGCCAGAGATGCTTCCTCGGAAAGAGGAAATTTCGAGATCAACTCTTTCAGCACGTCGATTCCCTCGTTTTGCCGTCCCATTTCGATCAGCGAAAATCCTTTTTTCAACATGGCGTCCGTCACCTTGTCTCCGTCGGAAAACCGGGTGATCAGTTGAGAAAAGGTGGTCACCGCCTGTTCGAACTTCCGCTGGGCGAAATAGCATTCACCGATCCAGTACAACGCATTGTCCGCCAGCGGGCTGGCAGGATATTTCTCAAGAAACTGGCTGAATCCGGATACGGCGAGTTCGTAATCCTGCTTGATATAATCGGAATAGGCTGTGTAATAAATGGATTCGATCGATTCCGGAGCCGGTTTTTCTCCGGCTCCGGGTTCAACCGTTTCGGCGCCTTCCTGACCGATGCCGGTCGGGACCGCTCTCTGGGGAAGCGCCGTCAAAAGCTGGTTCTGAAGCGAGCCGATGCTGTTCTTGATCTCCGTGAGTTCCTCTCGGACAAACTGCATGGCCAAAACGAGGTTCTCCCGCTTCTCATTGGAATCCGCCTGATTGTTGACCATGGCCACAATGCGGTTTTCGAGGGCTTCGACCCTTTTGCCGAAGCTGACCCATTCCGCGGAAAGGATGGTCACCTTTTCCTCCAGCCGTCCCATGATATCCGTCATTTTCTGGATTTCGTCCAGTATCTGCTGGATATCTTTCTTGGCCGCGGTAACCGGCAGGGAAAGGCCCACGAGCAACAGGCCCATTATCAGGAGATTCGCACGTTTCATCTTGATCAGCACCTTTCAGCTCACCTGTATAAAACTACCGATTTATTTCGCGGTGACGCGGAATTCCGAACGACGATTCTGGTAATGATCCTCTTCGGTGTTGCCGGTGGTCAGCAGCCGGGTCTTCCCGTACGAGATGACCGTCATCCGGCTGGCGGGGACTCCGAGAGACACCAGGTAGGCCTGGGTGGCCTTGGCTCTCTTTTCGCCCAGAGCCATATTGTATTCTTCTGTACCCCGTTCATCACAATGGCCTTCGATGGCGATCTGAATCTTGGCGTTGCGGAGGAGCCAGTCGGCGTTCTCCTGCAGCATAGGCTTCATCTCGTCCTTGATGGCGTATTTGTCGAAATCGAAGTGAATCATCTTGAGATAGCCTTTGCTGTTGATCTCTTCCAGGCTGGCTCTTTCAATGATTTCTTCTTCGGTCAGGACAGGCTGTTCCACCTGAGTCACCGGTTCTTCAACCTTCTGAACCTCAGGTTCCTGAACCACGGGTTCGGTGACGACTTCCTTCTTTTTGCATCCTTCACTTACCAAAAAAACCAACATGATCACTGCGATGACGATCAGTACTCGTTTCATGTATCCTCCTAATAATGTCTAACGAACACGCTTCGTTATAATACACCCATATTCTTTTGTCAAATGAAAATCGCCCAATAAATTCATCATAAAATCTTCTTCTGCCATTCCGGCATTTTGTTCTGACCGGATCGCGTCAGGCAGCGTACGTTGGCTCCGTCGTAATCCACCGAATAGAGCTGGTAGCTTCCCCCTCGATTGGAGGCGAAAACCAGGTGCCTCCCGTCGGGGGACCAACTTGGATTCTCGTTTCTGCCGGCGTCTACACCTTTGGCGTGCTCTGGCAACTCCTGGGGCAGAGTGCGGTCAATCAGTGGCACTATCTGCTCATTGCGATGGGGACCATTCTGGCGGCTCTGGTGCTCGTT
>CAYMND010000508.1:0-2293 GCA_964391685.1 uncultured Clostridia bacterium
CGGGCACCGATGCGCAGATAGAACGGATCGGTGATGGACGTCATGGTGCCGAAGACCCTGCGGGGGTTGCTTGTGCTGGTTTCAACCGCATCGGCGACACCGGAATTGAACACGTTGAACGCCTGCAGAAAGACAGCCATACCGAACTTCTTCAGTTTGAACTGCTTCTCCAGAGACAGGTCCACGTTGAACTGATCGGGCAATGTATATTCGCCCCGTTTTCCCACGATGATGTTCTCATCGGATGTCCCGTTCAGGGTGATCCCCTCTTCATCGCTGTTGAGCAACCGGCTGTAGGGACTCCCCGACCGGAACGCCACCACACCGGACATGTTGATGCCCCAGGGGCCCCGGACCAGTCCGAGCAGTTTGAAGTTCTGGCGGCGGTCGTTCCCCAGGAGACCGCTGGCGTTCACATGGGCATTCGGGTCGTCGTAGTACGCCGTCACTCCCGTCGTGCTGTTGAAATTGGTGTTGATCAACCCCTCCAGCCTGGAGAGAACGTAGGAGGCCTCCAGCATCCAGCCCTTGGAGAACCGTTTCTTGAGGATCACTTCCAGTGCCTTGTACTCCCGGGCCTTGCCCTTGACGTTCACCAGGGCGTACTGGCCCGGCAGAAGCCGGTTGATCTTTTCCCAGAAGTACACGGTGCCGCCCGTGGTCGGGTCGGTTACCGGAACCTCCCGCCAGTTGGTCCAGATCAGTTCTCCGTCGTTCATCAGGGCATCGATGTCCAGCCCGTTCAGGTCCACATCTTCGATGATGTTGCGCTTCTCCTTGTATATGCCCCGAAGGGTGAGTGACCAGTCCTGGAACAGCTCCCGCTCCAGGCTGACCGTGAACTCATCCTCGTAGGGTGCCGTCGGTTCCTTCCCGTTGTATCCCAATACACCCGCTTCCGGCGTATTGATGCCGTCCAGGTAATACAGATCCATATTGTTATCCACATACCCCCAGAAGCCGGCGTACCCGTTGGGGTTGACCGTGCTGAAATACTGGGTCAGCAGAGCCTCGTAGTAACGACCGTAGCTTCCCTTGATCACCGTTTTCCCATCGGCGGCCAGATCATAACTGAAGGCCAGACGGGGGGAAAGATTGTTCCAGGTGACTGCGGTGAACTGGTCGGTGACCGCGGTATTCGCCAGCGGATAGGCGTCGCCGAAATACTGCGGCAGGAAGTAGCCGCCGGCATCCTCGTTCTGAGCCGGAATGATGCCCCGGCTGTTGCTGTAGCGCACGCCCAGCGTCAGGGTCAGGTTGCGGCTGACGGTCCAGGTGTCCTGGATGTAGGCGGACAGGTTCTGCATCTTCTCTTTCGAAAGATTGTCCTGGTAAAAATAGGCGTAAAAGGGATCGCCGTCCCAGTAATAGACATAGTACGCCTGGTAGCCGGACATCAGGGATGACTCGGGACCTTCGAAATCGAGGTGTCGCCGACCACTCGAAACGTTCAGGTCGCCGCCGACCTTCCACTCGTGCTGGCCCATGAAATCGTCGATGAACAGGGTGAAATCGGTCTGAAACTGCAGATGGCCCCGCTCGTAGATGGATGCGTAACCGGCGCTCGAGCCCGGAAGCGCATTGCTGGTCAAGTAATCTTCCATGTAGGCGTTCCCGTTCTTGGTGCGCATGGCGAAATTCACCGGCGCCGACGCGAACTTGAGACTGCCGAAAAAGTTGTTGCTGAAGGTGTGGGACCAGTCGAAGTTGAAGGCATGGTTCACACCGTCCTGCTTGTAGGTGGAACTCTCCACCTGGGTGTCCCCCGCGCCGCGATGGTTGTAGACCAGGTCGGAATAGTTGTAGGAAAAGTAGATCTTGTCCTTGGCGCCGGGCTGCCAGGTCAGCTTGCCGTAGATGTACGGCTCGTAACTGTCGAAAGGAATCTCCTCGCCGTTGTACGGGTAGCCCTGAACGTAGGTCTCCGACTTGATCAGGTTGTAGCTGCCGAAGAACCAGAGCTTGTTCTTGACGATGGGACCGCCCAGGGATACGGAAGGCTGGAAGTTGAACTTCTCGCCGCTGGCGGATCCTTCCAGGGCCGTCCCCTTGGTGTTGTCGCCGTTGAAGCTCTCGTGGTTGTAATAGATGGCCGCCGATCCGGAGAACTCGTTGCCCCCGGACTTGGTGACCGCGTTGACGATGGCCCCGCCGGACGACGCCTGGTCGGCTCCGATGCCGCCCACGCTGACCGCCACTTCCTGCAGCACTTCCGCCGCCGGCGTGGTGCCGCGGGTGCCCACCACCGGGTCGTTGGTGTTCACGCCGTCCACGTTCCAGGCGTTGTTGCGCT
>CAYMND010000509.1:0-2291 GCA_964391685.1 uncultured Clostridia bacterium
GTATTTTGACCATCGCCTGGCGAACGAACTGCAGGGACGGCTGGCCCAGGTTCATCTTTCGGATGCTGAACTGTCTTTTCAGTACGGAGCGGAAGTAAATCAGTGTATTGGCGGCGATCAGAACCAGACCGGCCGGCATGGTCCACATCTTTTTCGATGGCGGATTGAAGAGCAACTGTATTCCCATGATCAGGAAGATGACGGCCAGGGCGGCCGCTTTCCTGCGATTGATGCGGGCGGTTCGTCGTTCCTGTTCTTCCAGTTTATCCAGGATCTGCTCCGCATGCGGCAAGTCCGCCGACTCCTTGCCGGACTGCCATCCTGTCTGCCAGGCACTGTATTGCTGGTCGAAGTTCATTCTTCTTCTCCTGTAATGCATTTTTTCAAAATTGGTTTCAGTCGATGAAGGACAACCCCCACGTGGCTGCTGCTGATGCCGATCACTTCGGAGATCTGACCGTACGCCATACCCTCCAGATGAAGGCTGACCACCATGCGGTCGCGACTCTGCAGCCGGGATACGCAATAGTAGAGTTTTTTTCTCACTTCCTCATCGAATTCGGGTTCAAGTGGTTCTCGGGCGGCAAGCTTTTCCACTTCCGCCGAGGGCTTCAGGTGCCGTTTTTGGCGTCCCTGGCTGCGGCGGAACATGAGGGCGGTATTGACCGCCACCCGGACGGCCCAGGTGTCGGCGGAGCATTCTCCCCGAAAATGTTCCAGGGAGTTCCAGATGTTGGTCCATACATCCTGCAGCAGGTCGTTTCCCTGGTTGTCCCAGCTGGATATCCGACAGAAACGGGTGAGCTTCTGCCGGTTTCTGGAGTAGATGTCGGAAAAGAGTTGCTTCCGCTCTTCAGGGGTCATCGGAACGCCAGAAATGATTTCAACGTGCTTTCAAACCAGTCGACTTCATCAATCATGATAAAGTGTCCAGCCTTCTCAGCCAGGATAATTCTGCAATTTTCCAAGGTTCTGTACTGCTCCTGCAGCCTGTCAAAAAAAGCCTGACGACTGACGCCGAAATGCCCGGCAATCTTTCCGGAAGCGACTACGAGGGTTTCCGCCTGGATTCGCGGCAGTTTCGGACGCAGGTCCGAAGCGGCCATGGAACTCATCAACCCGATGATTCCGGATCTGGAGTATCGAACGCTCCAGTTGATCAGCTGTTCCCGCCAGCTTTCATTTTCGATGAGCATGGACATGCGTTGACGGTCGAAGGCCCGATACTGCTCATCGCTCATCTGATTGAGATAATCATCCAGCTGAGCAGCCTGGGCGGCAGCCTGTTCCGGCGTTATGTCCTGGTACAGTCCACCGGGAAAAGGAGCCGCATCGACGATGACCAGCTTGCTGATTTTTCCGGGGAGATCGGCGGCTACGCTGAGGGCCAGCCAGCCTCCCATACTGTGGCCGACCAGGATGATGTCAGATTTTTTCAAGTTGTTCAGAAAGGAGATGACCTGTTGTGTCAGTTTATCCGTTGTTTTCAGTTTCCGGTCGGATGCGTTCCACCATTCGGTCCAGGACAGCTGGCGGCAGTCGTAGTCCGGCTGCAGGGCGACAATCAGCGGGGCGAAGGTGTCCGGTGGGCAAGCGAGACCGGGCAGAAACACGATGACGGGTTTCTCTGTTTCTTGGGCCATGGTTTGAGTAATCATTACGAATACCAACAACAGAATAATAATCCATTTTTTCATAAAAATACTCCTGTTTTTTCTTTGCCTCGATAGTTGCCGACCCCGTCTTTTTATTACAAAATTTTTTTTTACCGCAACCTGTTTTTCCTCCGGTCTTTTGTGGGGGCTGTTTTTGTTTGAACATGACGGGAATTGTGCTAGGTGAAGGTATTTGGGATGGATGATATCGGTTCGGTTGAATTTTCACCGTTCTGGATTCATTCTGTTTATCAGAGGCATGGAGGAGTTATTATGGACAATCCGTTTGTTCTGCTGAATCCATGGACGATTTTGGCTGCGGTGCTTGCCAGTCTCCTGTTGACTGTCCTTTGGTATTCTCCTCTGATGTTCGGTACCGCCTGGCTCCGTCAGGTGGACCGCCGGGTGGAGGAAATCACTCGTGAGGAATTGAAGATGCCTCTGTTTTTAAGTCTTATTCCGACTGGATTTTCGGTTCTGGCTTATGCGGTTCTGATGGTCTGGACGGGAATCCGTTCTCTGGTGCCTGCTTTGTTTCTGGCTCTGCTTCTCGGTGTCGGCTGGGTGGCCATGACTCTTCTCCGGCTGGTGCTGTTCGAAGGCTATTCCTCTCGGCGCTTGCTGATCAACCTGGGG
>CAYMND010000510.1:0-2286 GCA_964391685.1 uncultured Clostridia bacterium
GGAATTTCTTCATGATATTTCGAATCCATTTTGGATTCTCCTTGTTCATCTTCAGCTCCGTTTTCTCTTTCTTCTTCATGAACTGATTGATCTGTTTGAAGATCAGTTCTTCCGGAACGGAGCCGTTCAGGAGATCCGGGAAGGCTGCCAGAGTCAGGGTGTACAGTCCACCGGGATTTTTCTCCGGTCGTCCGAAATGCACTCCGATCACCCAGTCGATGGAGTTTACAATCTTATCGGAAAGCTCCGCGGCAACGTCCTGCTCATGAATGAAACTCTTGACGATGATTTCCGATCTGCCCCAGGGCCATTTTTCCGAAGGGTCCTGGAATGGGAAACCCCGCATTTGCATTTCCGCACAATCGCGGCAGTATCGGACGATCTCTGGATCGAAACGCACCGGGCGGATTCGTTTCTTGTCGGTTTTATCATCCAGAAGAGTGATCAGTCGGGTTTCCATCTCCGGAGCACCCAGCGGTGTGTACAACCGGGCGAAGACCTGGGTGACATAGTGCATATCTCCGTCAAAGACGATACCGATGCCCAGGTGGTCCATTTCTTGATTCATTATATTCTGCCGGTGACGGGGGCTGTCCATCAGGGCCTGATGAATCAGGCGGGTGATGAAGGTATCGCTCATGGCGACGTTCTCGGCGATTTGTGAGAAAAAGACACCGGCCCGGCCGGCACGGGCATCCAGGGCGGGATAATGCAGGAAGGTGTGGGAGATCCGTTTTTCGTCGGCCATTTTCCTGCTGTGTGCTCTCGCCACCTGTGTCAGGAGCTCGTCCCCGGCCAGGACAGACAGCCTGTTTCGGGATCGCTCTTCATTGACCAGGGTGAGGAGGCGCTGTTCCAGTTGTGCAGTTGTCAGTCCCATGTCCTCCACATCCTGGGAAAGCGGACATGGCTTCAGTGGAGTCATATTCAGCAGAAAAAGAATGGTAATGATTCTCTTGAAACTCATATATCTGATATTCTTCATGTCGAACTGAATATATCATATTCAATTCTCCTGGTAATGGGAATCATTCAGGAGCGCTGTCCAGCGCTCCTGAAATATGAGGCGAGATTCCAACACGGGTATCAATGAGGGTTTTTTTCAACCGCCTGACGGTTTCGCTTCCGGGGCTATTTTCGTTCCTGTATCTCCACCGGGTGGCTGAGCAGTTCCAACCCTTTTCCGTTGCGAAAGATCAGTTGAAACCCTCCTTTGTTTTTCTGGATGGCCTGACGTGAAACCGCGACTCTGCTGCGGAGGGGGGTGCCGGGGCCGAAAAGCCCGAGATCGACGATGCGTTGTCCACCCGATGCCAGCTCGCAGTTCACTTTCTCCTTGCCTTTCTGCAGCAGTTCGCTGAGTTCCCTGATGTCGAGTTCACCGGCCTGATTGGCGTGGGCTTTCTGTATTTTCCGAAGCTGCAGATGCGGAATCCATGTCAGCTGATATTTGAACTGCTTCAACAGGTCCATCAGCCAGGCGATGTCGAGCTTGATTTTGAACAATGGGCTGGTCCAGGTACAGTTAGCCAGGGCGACGAAGTAGATCTGGTAATCGTCGGCTGAGGCGATGGAATAGGGAATGGTCCAGCTGAATTGACCGCTGTCCGTGGGGACGTTTCCCAAATCGATGCTGGATGTAGGGTTGCTGGCTTTTCTCAGGTATATCCAGGTTCTGCGGTTGGATTCGTAATATGGAGGTGGGTTCTGCGGGGTCCAGCGGATAACGTAGGTTTTCCCTTTGCACCAGGTTTCGTTGGCCGTAGGAGAAGAGACATTGACTGTACCCACCGGATTGCATACCTGGATGACCAGCAACGGGGTGATCGCTGATACCAGGTTGTCGATGGTGGAGATTTTTACTCTGTAACTCCCCGCAGGCAAATTGTTGTTGAAGAGCCAGTGATATTCGCCGTCATTCGGTGTGGATGCGGCGATATCCATTATTTTCCCGGTGCCGGCACTGTTGAACAGCTCGATCTTCACATTGGGGTTCATGGAACCGGTTTTCGTCCATAGCAGGAGCAGCCCCGGCTCAAAACCCTCCGGATTGTTGCATAGGTGCCATTCCGTGTTCGGTTGGGTAATGGTGATGCTCTGGGCTGCTGTCGGAATGGTGATCGTCAGCAAGGAAAAAATGCATAAAACAAATACTGTTTTTCCCTTTTTCATATCTTTCCTCCTTAAGAGATCTAAAAAGCAAAATTATTGCCAACAGTATGAACATACAAGGTGTTTTCGTAAAAAAGTCGCTGCAAACGCAGGCAGCAGGCTGGCATAAAAAAC
>CAYMND010000511.1:0-2278 GCA_964391685.1 uncultured Clostridia bacterium
TGCCGAGTTCGGTCTTGACCTGCGCACCCCGCGCGGCACCACCTACCTGGTGACGGCGGGACTGCTCAACTACCTGATCGCCCTCAACGCTTTCGACCTGGCCAGGGGGAAGAAAAAATGAATCTGTTCAGAAGCCATTTCTATACACTGTTGATCTACGCCCTGATCGTGGCTCCGGTCATCGCCCTGATCCGCTACCAGGACAAGCGGATGATCATCCGCTACGGCATCAAGCTGTTCATTTTCATGGTCGGCGGAGTGATCGTGGCCAGCTGGGTGATGCGCCTGATTTAGTGACCAGTCACTGGGCATAGGTCAAAGGTCACAAGTCAAAGGTCAAAGGTTGAAGGTCAAAGGTCACAAGTCAAAGGTCAAAGGTTGAAGGTCACAAGTCAAAGGTCAAAGGTTGAAGGTCAAAGGTCACAAGTAACTTTTCCGTACACCGTCTTTCTCGTGCTCCGTCCCCCGTCCGCTTCCAGCACCTCGACACTGAGGCTGTAATACCCCCGCAAGTCCGACGGAAAGGGCAGGCGGATGTTCATTTCCGGCTGCCTGGCAGGAAGTTCTTTCTCCTGGTCGAAACAGATCCGATTGTTTTCGTCCCGCACGATCACCCGGACGCGGACTTTTCCCCCGGTTGAGCCGGATTTGTTCTCGAGGCGGATGCCGCCGATCCCGATGTGAATCTCTCCTTCGATGACCTCGAGACGGTCCAGGGAGAGTGGCCCTTCCCCTTGTCCTGCCGGGGGTCCGAAGAGTTCGGCTTTCAGGACGGGGGGATACGCGAGCGTCTGCCCCATGGTGCAGTTCAGGCGGAGCTGCTTGTCGCCGACTGTGCCGTCGAAGGGATAGATCAGTTCGTAAAGTCGGTCGATGGTGGAAGAGATCCGGGAGACGGCTTCGGCGGCGTCAGAAAAGACGAAAGGCTCGATGCCGCAGCGGCGGCGGATGAAATCCAGGTATGTCGATCCGGATGCGGCTTCTCGGCTGTCCGTCATGGACAGGGCGATCAGGCCGATCCGGTCCAGCATCAGTTTGTCGGTCAGATCGTTCAGTCCCGGTTCGTGTTCCGGATTCAGCGTCGAGACCAGGTTCGCCTGAAGGGTTGCCGCTTCGGGAGACACTGAGCCGGACTCCTGATCCTTGAAGGGCCAGGATATCCGATCGATCAAGGGCCGGTTCCCGTCCAGCAGGATCAGCCAAGGGGGGGCATCGCCTTCGCTCAACAGCGCGAAACCCTCGCTGAGCCGGGTCAACACGGCGGCCAGGAGATGCTGCCGCATGCGGCTGACTTCGCGTTCGTAGCGGCTGAACTGTTTTTTCCATTGAGCCGATCCGGGCTTTTTCGGAAAGCCCCCGGCGAGTTCGTCCAGCTGTTTCTCCAGCCCCGCCAGCATGCCGTTGAAGGTTTCGAGATCTTCACTCAGGCGGGTGAGGGCATCGCCCGGAAAGGGGGTGTTTTCCTGGGCCGGCGCGGGAACGCCGAAGCTGCTCAGCGGACTGCAGACCACCAGCTGATCTCCCCGGGTGAGGATGCTGCGGTAGAATAGATCGAGAAAAGGACCCAGCCGATCTCCGGGACTGCCGCTGGTGAAGGAGAGGATGATGCGGTTGCGGCCCCGGCTTTCGGACAGGCTGCGGAGATGCGTCAGGAGAGAGCCGGGAGCGGTGCTTTTTCCGTTGACCGTCAGCCGGAGATCGTTCACCGTCAACGTATCGGGGGCCGCTGATCCCGCTGCGAAACGGAAGGGCAGTCGCAGCATCACCGGATCGCTCTGGGCCCGGACCATGCCGAAGGAAAAGATCAGACAAAACAATACGGCCATGATCCGGCGATTTCTTCTGGACATGATCAGATTGTACGTTAAAAAAAGATTTCGGGAAAGTGAGGAAATAGGAGGCGCCATGGTGCCTCCATGGCGCCTCACTTGCCGGTTACTCCTGCTCGGGCTCTTGCTGTGGTTCTGTTTCGGACGGGTTTTCTTTGTTCATAGGAACATCAATCGAGAAGCTGGTGGACGATCCCCAGCTGGATTCGACTCGAAAACGGATGGTCAGTTTGGGGGCCAGACGCTGCATGGTCTCGGCATCGATTGCCCAGCGGACTTCTCCGGTTTCCCGGCTGACGATGATGTTTTCAGATTCCGGCTCTTCCAGAAAATAGCTGAGGGTTCGATTCGATGAGTTTTCCGGTTCGTTGGGATCCCGGGCTTTCAGATTCATGGAAAAGACACCGGGGAGGGTAATGTCTTCAGGAATAATGGCCGGTTCCACTATA
>CAYMND010000512.1:0-2276 GCA_964391685.1 uncultured Clostridia bacterium
CATGAGTATTCGCCTCACCTTCAACCGACTCTGCTCATCGAAGCATTACAATACCTTTTGAAAGAAAAAAAAGAGCATGCTACAATTGTTTCAGAAAGAAAACAGATCATGGAGGTTTAAACAAATCATGGCCGGCAAGAAAAACACACTGAAATTCAAATCTGTTGAGGAAGTCCTCGATTTCGCTGTTCGCGAAGAGGAAGAAGCTTACGAATTTTACAGAGGCTGGAAGGAGAAGCTGAAACTTCCCGGGAGTCAAAAAGTATTCGACGAACTGGCCAAAGAGGAACTCAAGCACAAGGCCCTATTGCTTGAGGTTAAAAACGGGAAGAAATTCAAACCCTCGACAGAAAAAATCACCGATCTGAAAATCGCCGAAACGGTTCAGGATGTCAAGACCAATCCTGGAAGTGACTATCAGGACGCTCTGATTATCTCCATGAAAAAGGAAAAAGATGCATTCCGCCTTTACTCCGATCTGGCCGCACTGGCTGAAGACAGCGGGATCCAGACCCTGTTTTTCAGCCTGGCCCAAGAAGAGGCAAAGCATAAAATGAGATTGGAAATCCTGTACGACGAGGAGATTCTGAAGGAAAACTGATCACTCGCCTTTTCACCAGGGCCATATCAGTTTTTTAGCGGATTTCACGACCATGATGGCTGAACTGTGTCTGCATGTGATTGATCTCGTCGAGAATTCGGTTCGAGCTCGAGCGAAGAACATCAATATAACATTGCGCCGTTCCCAAAAAGCAGACAGCTTGGAAATGGAGATTGGTGACGACGGTTGCGGAATGGATGAAACAACCGTCATGCAGGTTCAGGATCCCTTCTACACGACAAAGAGCGGCAAGAAGGTCGGTCTGGGCATCCCGCTGCTCAAGGCAGCCGCCGAAATGACCGGAGGCAGTTTTGTTCTTATCAGCACCGCGGGGCAGGGCACAGTCGTCAGATCGTTCTTTATTCTCTCCCACATCGACACTCCACCTGTAGGAGCGCTTTGCGACACCATGCTGGCCCTGCTGGTCGCTCACGCTGAAATTAATCTGAAATTCAAGATATCTACAGATAACAATGAGTTCACACTCTCCACCGAAGAGATCCGTCAACAAGTGGGGGATATGCACCTATCGCATCCCGATATACTGGCATTCCTGAGACCATATATTACAGAAAACCTGAGCCCAATGGGATTCAGCTGATCCGTGGATAATAGCCTCTGCAGACTGTTTACAGATTTTAAGCAACTGTGGAATAATGAAATCATGGGATTTGCCATCGGTCCTGATTCTATTCGAAGTTTCAACTCTGTTGAACGTTTTTTTCATGTCCATTTTTTCCAGAAAGAGCATCCGCGAGAAACATTGATCTGTTATTGTTGGACAGATAATCAGTTATCGTACAGATTCATGAAAAAGTTTTTTGATGAATAGGAGAATTCAATGAAAAATCTCATCGTTTTTACAACAATGTCACTGGTGCTTCTTCTCTCTTTATTCTCTTCACAATCCCAGGAATTTGATGCCACCTTCCTGACTCGCCCCGGAGACCCCCTGCCGGAATTCTCCGTCAACATGTCCGACGGTAAAACAATGAAAAGCGCAGAACTTCTTGGGAAAGTCGTCCTGATCAATTTTTTCGCCACCTGGTGCCCACCCTGTAACAAAGAGCTTCCTCACCTGGAGAAAGAGATCTGGTCGAAGTACAAGGACAACCACAGCTTTACCCTGTTGGCTATTGGTCGTCAACACAACATTGAAGAAATCAAAAAGTTCCTCACAGAGAAAAAACTGACCCTGCCCATGGGAGCCGATCCCGATCGAAGCATCTACCGGCAGTTTGCAACTCAGACCATTCCCCGTAACTACCTGATTGGAAAAGACGGAAAAATCATCTATCAATCACAGGGTTTCAGCGAAGAAGAAATGGGAAGACTGCTTGATTTGATCGAAGAAAATTTAAAAAAATAAGAATTCAGTTTCACTTCAAAGGAAGAAGCAGATATTCTAACCCGTTGGCTTTGATTTCAAACAAGGTTGCCAGTAACATTCCCAGCCGTCCTTTGGGAAATCCTTGCCGTGAGAACCACACCAGATAAGGTTCAGGAAGATCACAAAGAAGAACACCTTTGTACTTTCCAAAAGGCATCCGCTTGCGAGCCAGTTCCATCAATACCAATCCATCCGGTAAAGTCCCATCTTTCATTCAATCATTATACCCCTTCGGTGCCAGACAACCAACGTTCGTTCCCCCTCTTTTTTCATCCTCCCTCCACC
>CAYMND010000513.1:0-2268 GCA_964391685.1 uncultured Clostridia bacterium
AATGGAGAGGTGATATTACTCTTTTGCCACGAAGGAGTCAACGCTGATTTGTCGTCTGGCGGTTGTTTTTATCCGTTTTTGTCGACAATATTATTATTGTTGAAATGAATCATGATTGCTTTGAATCGGGGGAATGTTTCCGACCGATGCAAGGGGTGAAATGGTGCGAAATGCCGAAGATATCGAATTGATTCAGAGCTTCATCGAAGAATCCGAGACCAATCTGCCGGATGTGGAAAAACAACTCGAGGTCCTTCGGAACTACGAGTTCAGCCAGCCTTTCGAATTGCTGGAATACATCAGTTTCATGAGTGCCCGGGATGTGATGGAGTACAAGGAGGCCCTGCGGGTCATCAATCGGTACGTTCACACCATCAAGGGATCGGCGGCATTCATGAACCTGATGAATGTCAAGCAGTACTGCCACGAACTGGAGGAGCTGACGGTCGCCCTGACCAACGGCCAGATCTATCTGGACGGGGAAGCTTTCTCCATTATCGAGCGGCTGCCTTCACTACTGACTCGATTTTTCGAGAAGATCTCCGAAAAATTCGATGATTCGGAGCTGGATATCGAGCAGGAGTTAATCGATATCACCCAGTGTGTGCAGCGCATTCGGGCCGAGGTGGGGGAAGTCAAGATACATCTGGACGAGATCCAGAACAAGGATTTCGGCCTGGTTCGGCAGACGAAGAAGAACATCAAGGTCAGCATCGGTCTGGAAGTGTACGACGAAATGGTCGGCGATTATCAGAGTTCCAGCCACAATCTGATCGAGCTCTTGCGGTTGCACAGTATTGACCCCGAGATCCTGTTCGAGGTGTCCAAAGGCCTCAACGAGCATCTGGAAAATCTGGTCCTGGCAGCCCAGACGCGGATCGTCCTGTCGCGCTATCACCGGATTGTATTGGATCTGGGGCGTTCGCTCGGAAAACAAATCTCTTTTGTGGTGGGACGGAACGAGGCCCAGGCCCGGCCCGATGTCTGGGATCACTGCCACAACGCTCTGGTGCACCTGGTGCGCAACGCTGTCGATCACGGGGTCGAACAGCCCGATGAACGGGAAAAAGCGGGCAAGAACCGCATGGGGCGGATCGCACTGGATATTTACGAGGATCATAAAAGTATTTATATCAACATCGAGGATGACGGCCGGGGAATCGACGGAGACAAGGTGGCCCGAATCGCAGTGGAGAAAGGGGTGATTAAAGGGTCCGAATGCTCGATGTTGAGCGAAGAAGAGAAGCAGAGACTGGTGTTTCGGGCCGGGTTCTCCACCAAGGCCAACGCCACGGATATCTCCGGCCGAGGGGTCGGAATGGATGCCGTTCTGAAAGAAATCGAGACCAACCTGAACGGCTCTCTGGCCGTTTATTCCCAGTTGGGGCACGGAACCAGTTTCTTTATCGAGATCCCCAAGTCCGAGGCTCTGACCGAATGTGTCGTTTTCGGGGATGAACGGTACACCTACGCCATCCCCAAGGCCAAGGAGATGGAATATCTGGAGTGCCAGGGAAAGTTCGTCAGCAGAGTGATGGGTAAAACTCCGGTCTACACCGGAGATGGACAGAGTTTTCCGGTGCTCAATGTTCTGCACCTGCTCCATCCCGAAGAATACGATGAAACGCAAGTGGATCTTCTGCCCATCATCAAGATCCGAAGCGACGGCAATCCCTTCGGCCTGATCGTTCCGAAAATTCTGGGGCACCAGCGGCTGAAGATCGAAAGGAAAAAGTCCCTCAAGAAGGTGATCGGCCACGACAGCCTGATCTTCGGTTTCGCTTTGGCCGATCCGCTGCTGGTGGTGCTGGACAGCGAGCAGCTGCAGATCGCCTGCAGATAAAGTTATATTGAATTCTGAACAACATCAAAAAGAATAAACCGCCCCCCCCACAGTGACTCCCGACCCGAAAGCCAGCAGCAGTGCTTTTTCTCCCCGTTTCGGAGGATTTTGGGCGACGGACCGCTGCAGGGCCAACACCACCGAGGTCGAATGAGTGTCTGGCAGAACAGAAGAGTAATCTGCCACTTTTTCCATCGGGAAGCCGGCAACGGCAGGCAATCGATTCAGGAATCCGGGTGATATTTGAGCCGGAATTACCCGGCCGATTTCGTCACGGCGGAGTCCTTCCTTCTGCATCAGTTCGTCCAAAACGGCCGGAACCATGGAAAGGTAGATTTCCTCCAGATCCGCGGCACGGTGCATGACGATGCGCCCCCGTTTGACCCCCAGGTCGACAAAGGAGGTGAAGCGTTCGCTGTACTCGT
>CAYMND010000514.1:0-2267 GCA_964391685.1 uncultured Clostridia bacterium
GGTGTCTTTGCCACTGGGTGCGGTTAGGGACAGAACGCCGGTTTTGGCATTGTAGGTGGCAACCAGCGTGGTGCCGCTGGTGTCTACCTTGAGCGTTTCGGCGGTGCCGTTCAGGGGGTCAACCAGGGTGTATTCAGCGGTCCTCCTTCGGTTACCGTCGATGAAGACGGCCGGATCTTTGTCTATAATTTCAGAGAGGGGGTCAACCACATTCTGGACGGAAACGGTCAATGGCTTCGGTCCTTCTCCAAGAGAGGAGAGGGGCCCGGTGAAATCAAACGTCAGCACGACCTGTTTCTCGCCGGAGGGAAAGTGAACGTTTGCGATGACGATCGGCTTCATCGTTTTTCACTCACGGGGGAGTACATCGATTCGATTCCCTTCCGCTACCTGGGAAATCCGATATCTTTCTTTATAGACGGGGAACATTTTGTTTCATCCAATGCAGTCAACGCCACCCAGGCCCAGGCCAACCAGGGCGGAGGAATCTACCTGAACACCATGGGCAGGCCGGATGTCCGGCGGCTGATCCGGAATTATACCGTTTTCAACGGTTCCAGTATCGTGTCGGGTCAAAGAAGGATGGTCATGCTGATCGAGTTCCTGACCCCGCTGATGACCATGGCTTGGGATGGTGAACGGATCTATTACGGCATGAACAACGGCTACCGGATCAATATGTGCGATCTGGAAGGGAAAGATCTGGGCTTTTTTTCCTTGAACCGGTCAAACCGTCCCATGAGTTTGCAGGATAAAAGGACCTTTTTCGAGGGTCGTCAGAATATCACCGAAGAATTGCTGAAAACCCTGCCGGAGGAGCAGACACAGTTTGTCCGGATGCAGGTTCTCAAGAACCATTTGCTGGTTTTTGTCACCGATGCGCTCCGCAGCGGAAAGCAGCAGATCGACGTTTTCGACAAGAACGGCTGTTACCTGTACCGGATGGTCATGAAAGCCCCGGAGGGCACCGAGTTCATGCGGCCGCAACGGTTCAATCCGGTGCTCAGCGGGGATTTCGCCTATCTGGTGCTGGAGGATGAGGACGGGGAGATCACCCTGCAAAAGTTTCGAATGGAGTTGCCGTTTTAGAGGCAGGGCCCGGAGGGTGTAGACTGGGTGGATATTGGGCCCCGGGGAAAAGTGGACACAGTAGACACAGTGGACAGGATGGACCGGGTGGACGGGGCCATGTTAGAAAAAGAGAGAGAATGATTCGAGACTCTTGAGCTGAGCCTTAGCTCTGGATTTCAATAGAAAATATTCCGGAGTGCTCTTTGTCCACCATGTCCAGAATGTCCACGATTCTCCGAGTCCACTCTGTCCACCAAGCAGTCCACAGAGTCCACTAAGATTTCTTCTTCTGCAGTCTCCGCTCTTCCGATCGGTGAACGATCAGGGCGGTGGCGCTGTCGCCCAGGACGTTGAGCACGGTGCGGCACATATCCAGGATCCGTTCGACCCCGATGATCAGGCCGATGCCTTCGATGGGCAGACCGGCCGAACCCAGCACCATGGCCAGGGTGACGATACCGATGCCCGGGATGCCCGCTGTGCCCACCGCCGCCAGCGTTGCCGTCACGACAATGCTCAAGAGCTGGTGAATGGACAGGGTGATACCGAAAACCTGGGCGATGAAGAGTACGCTGACTCCCTGATAGATGGCCGTACCCGACATGTTGATGGTGGCGCCCAGGGGCAAAATGAAGGAGGCGATCTCCCGGCGGATACCGAGCTTCTGCTCGCAGTCGATCATGTTTTCCGGCAGGACGGCGTTGGAACTGGAAGTGGAAAATGCCAGCAGTGCCACCGAACGCATGGCGGAGAAGAATTTGCGGGGAGAGTACCGGCCCAGGGTGTAGATGGCCAGTGAATAGTAGGCGAATAGAAAAAAGGCCATGATGCCGACGGCCACGGCGCAGTATTCCAGCAGGGAAAGGAGGAAATGAAAACCGAACTGGCAGATGACCGATGCGATCAGGGCGCAGACGGCAAAAGGGGCGAGTCCCATGATCATCTTGACCAGCTTCACCAGGGCATCATTGGCGGCGTCGAGTATGCCCAGCAGGAGGTCCCGCTTATGTTTTGCAATCATGGCGACGGCCAGGCCGAACAGGATGCTGAAGGTGATGACTGCCAGCATGTCGCCCTCGGCCAGGGCGGAGAAAGGATTGGCCGGAACCAGGGACAGGAGGAAGTCGGACGGAGTGCGGCGGGGATCGTTCGCTTGCCGGTCCATCTGCTTCTGCCAGTCTGGATTGGACCGGATA
>CAYMND010000515.1:0-2265 GCA_964391685.1 uncultured Clostridia bacterium
TGCAGTCGGCCGGGGAGGAACCATGATCCGAATCGCATTCATCGCCGGGTCCCTGCTCGTTCTGATCGGCGTCTGGGGAATCATCAGCCGGCGCAACATCATCCGGATGATCATCGGTTTTTCCCTCTTCGATACGGGGCTGCACGTCATTCTGGTGACGCTCGGTGCCCTCAGGGGGCGAACTGCGCCGATATTGGACGAGCCCCGGCTTCGAGAGCAGGCCGCTATCCGGGTGGTCGATCCGATACCGCAGGCTCTTGTGCTGACAGCCATCGTCATCGGGTTGGCCGTAACGGCACTCATGCTCGCGTACGCTCTCCGGCTCTACCAGAAGAGAAGAAGTCTGGAAATCGACCGTTTTGAGGACCTGAAATGGTAAATCCAATCCTGATCATCGCCGTCGGTCTGGGCGTGGCCTTCGCCCTGGGGATCATCCGTTGCGGGGGCATCCGTGCGACTTTCGGATTCACTCTGACCGCCCTGGCGTTCATGCTGTTCATCTCCCTGCAGTGGGCACTGGAGTTCATCTCCGGCACACAAGCAACGTTGCCGGTGTTTACCGCCGGTTTCAGTCCACCCTTCTCCATCGTTCTGCAGATGGGGGTCAGCGAAGCCGTACTGACCGCTTTCATCAATCTGATCGGCCTGCTGTCGGCCGTTCACATGGGCGGACTGATCCGACGCCGGGGGAGCGGTGTCATGGCCGTGTTTTTGCTCCTGATCATGGGACTCAACGGCATGGTCATGACTCGTGATGTCTTCAATTTATTCGTTTTTCTGGAGATCGTGGCCCTGTCAACCGCCGGCCTGATCGCCCTGGATGGGGATGTCCGTTCCCTGGGGGCGGGATTCCGGTACATGATCGCCACCGGTCTCGTTTCCGGGCTCCTTCTGCTGGGTATTGTCTTCGTGTATCATCACAGCGGAAGTCTGACCATGGACTTCGTCGATGCCGCCGCAATAGGGAAAGGGGGGCTGGCCGCTTTCTTCCTGGTCATTGTCGCCCTGCTTCTGGATCTCAAACCCTTTCCGGCCAACGGCTGGGCTCTCGATGTCTATGAACGGGCCCATCCGGCCGTTTCGGCCGTCTTGTCCGGAGCTTCGGCCACCGCCGGCTTGTACGCTCTGGACAAGGTGCTGGTCATGTCCGGTTCCTTCTGGTACCGGCCGGTGGCCGTCATCGGGATCATATCCTTTCTTTTTGCCAACCTGCTGGCCCTCAGGCAGACCGGCAGCCGGCGGCTGCTGGGGTATTCCTCCATCGCCCAGATCGGTCTCATGGTCACCGTCGCCGGGTTGAAACCGGTTCTGGCCGGCGCTTACGTACCCATCATGGCCAGTCTGATGATCACCCATCTGCTGGCCAAGAGCGGATTGTTCTACCTTTCCGGTCTCTTTACAGGAGATGGCATCGAACAATGGGCCCGGCTGAAGGCGAGACCCGTGATCCTGTTCACGGCCGGGACCTTCATTTTCGCTCTGGCGGGTTTTCCGCCTTTTCCCGGATTCCTGGCCAAGTGGAAACTGGTGATCAGCTTGTCCGACGCCCGTCTCACGCTGTGGGTCGGGCTCATTCTGGTCGGTTCCCTTCTGGAAGGGGTGTACCTCTTCCGGTGGCTCGGTATCATGATCAAAGGGGAGTCAACTGAGGAGCCATCGAAGGCTTCCTTCGCCGAACTGTTCCCGCCGGTGGCGGCGGTTCTGGCTCTTCTGGCGGCGGGAGTGTACGCTTTCCACCTGAACGGAACGGTTCTCGGATGGGGGCACGTTCTGCTGGCCCTTTCACTGTTGTTTTTCCTCCTGGACTGGCTGCCGGCGAAAATCAAGAACCTGCTGGCCCTGGCCGCCCTGGCCGGATGGGGCTGGATCATGTATCCGAACTTGACCGACTTCCGCATGGTCTTCGCCATCGTTTTCATCGGCGGCGGACTGATCACGCTGCTGGCCGGTTTCGCCCGCTCCGGCAGGCGGATCGGTTTCTATCCGGTGGCCATGCTCATGTACGCCGGTTTGGCCATGCTGCTGGAGGCGAGGGACCTGTTCGGGCTCCTCATCGCCTGGGAACTGATGACCGCCGGGAGTTATTTCCTGATCATCCGGGGAAAGAAATCCCAACCCCATGCCCTGAGCTACATGCTGTTTTCACTGGGCGGCACCTATCTCATCTTTCTGGCTTCGGGACTGGTCCACCGGGCACTGGGAGTGACCGATCTCGATCGCCTGGCCACCTTGCCTGCGGGATTCATGGGGCCGGTGATGGCGCTG
>CAYMND010000516.1:0-2265 GCA_964391685.1 uncultured Clostridia bacterium
CTACACCGATCACTATATTCTGCTCATCTCCAGTTCCAAATCGTTCAGTCTGGCCGGACAGCGGATCGGCATGACCGCCATCTCTCCGGCCCTGTTCGATCAGAAGTTTCCCGACCTCGTTCCATGGTTCAACAGTTCCGTTTTCGGTCGGGCCTACATATTCGGGGCCATGTATTCCCTGAGTTCGGGTGTATCCCACACCAACCAGTACGGTCTTCTCGGCCTTCTGCAGGCCACGAACCGCGGCGAGTACAACTTCGTCGATGGGGTTCGGGTCTACGGTGAACGGGCGAAGGCCATGAAAAAGCTGTTCACCGACAACGGGTTCAAGCTGGTGTACGACAGCGATGACGGCAAGCCGCTGGCCGACGGTTTCTATTTCACCTTCTCCTATCCCGGCTTCACCGGGGAGGAACTGGTGGAGGAACTGCTCTACTACGGGATCAGCGCCATCGCCCTGGCCACCACCGGCAGTGAACGACGTGAAGGTCTGCGGGCCTGTGTGTCCATGACCGGTGAGGAACTATTTCCCTTGCTGGAGGAACGGTTGAAAACCTTTCACAAGCAGCATCAGGAAGGCTTCCGCGCCGTCCAGACCGTCTGATCGGCCTAGGCCAGCCGATTCCGGCGGAAATGAGGCCTGTTTACCTCGTCTTTTCCTGACTGAGAATGCGGCTGGCATACTGTCGACATGTCTCTTGAAGCATTCTTCTGGCCAAGTTCTCTGTTTTGCGAGAAGATATATTTCAATAGGCCTTAAAAAGAGTCTTGATTTCAATTTTTGAATTCATATAATCGATTTATAAGCCCGTTGCCGGGCATGGGGAAAAAAGGAGACAGTCACAATGAAAACAATCCGAATCATGTTATTTGCAGTGGCTTTTTTGCTGATCCTGACGTCCTGTAAGGAGAATTCGGACGGATCTGAAAACGAGGTCAACCCGATTCCGAGTCTTGTTGGCATGTTTCCGACCTTCAAGACTCAATACATGCCGGATTTCACTCTGACTCTAAGCGGTTCGGATTTTGTAGAAACATCTCAGGTCGTCATCGCCGATCACAATGTCGATACGGAATACATCAGTGATACCGAATTGAGGTGTACGGTGTCATCCGATGATCTGCTGCAGGCCGGTAATGCCAACGATCAAGGATACACTCTGGATGTGTCGGTCAACAATCCCGGTGGTGGTGATTCCGTAAAATTGGAGTTCCAGGTCCTCTATCAACATGAGTTCTATCCCTATACGGAACTGGACACTTCGCTGGAGGTGGTGTATCCCTTCCTCAGTTATCGGGGTGAAACGGTTTTCGCCGGATGGACGACCAATCGAGACGCTCAAAATGAACTGTATCTGGCCAAATCGGTGGATTCCGGGGTGAGCTGGGGCAGTCCCCAGATCTTTCATCAGGGGAGTGATCGGTTTGTGAAGCCCAAGATCGTGCAGCTGTCAGCCGATGATATTTTCCTGGTTTGGTGCTACGACAGAGAGGATAAGAGCTATATTCTGTTCGCCTCATCGAGTGATGGCGGGGCAAGCAGTGACGGCGCTCACATTCTGAACTCCCTGATCGAGATGCCTGCGGGTTATTCTTCCTTGCGAACCCCTGAACTGCTGGCAGCTTCGACAAGTGAACTGTATCTTATCTTCATGTCGTACGGTGAAGCCGGCGGGAGCGCAGTTTTCGTTTCCAGAAGCAGTAACGGAGGTTTGAGCTGGTCGAAAGCGGAGAAGGTCGGGGGTGACGGATGTTCCATGCCGGAAAATCCAGCTGCCTGCCTGGGTGATGACGGGACGATCTATGTGGCCTGTTACTATGGAAACTGCAACGAGTACGGTGCACCTCAGGATGAAGAGATTCTCTTTTGCAAATCTTCCGATGGCGGTGAAAACTGGGCGGAATGGAGTCCGATAAACGGTTCGATCACCAAGGTCGGCCTTCCGGACATTGCGGTCACCCCGAACGGTATAGTTGGAGTGGTGTTCGGATCCTGGGACAGCTTTTTCGTCCGATCCGACGACAGTGGAACGACCTGGAGTGCTGTGGCCTGCCTGCCGGGAAACATTCCGCATTACAGCAGCTACAACCCCTTGATCAAGGCGGATTCCCGGGGAAATTTCGACGTGGTGTTCAACAACACCTGTGAAAACGGGATGGTGTTTCAACGTTCTGTCGACAGCGGAGTCAGCTGGCAGGATGATTTTCGTATATCCTTGACCTACCGTTGCATGGACGAGTACCGCATGGCGGTTAACGAGTTTG
>CAYMND010000517.1:0-2263 GCA_964391685.1 uncultured Clostridia bacterium
AGGCCGGCATGACGAAGAGCGAGCAGCCCGAAGACCACCAGAAACGTATATACACCGATTGCCAGGTAGGGATTGGGTGCCTTGCTTGGATTGGTTTCAGTTGAATTCATGATATCACGTTGTTTCTATCCCTTCCGTCCCTTCTTCATCGTACGCACGATCAACCAGATGAATCCGCCCCAGTTGAGAACCAGCAACAGTCCCATCCACAGGTAGGTCTTGAGCATCAATCCACCTCCTCCGGTTCCCGCTTGACCCAGCGGTTCAGGAAACGGTTCAACAGGAAAACAGCGACGAGCAGAAAGGCCCATTGCCACAGAATGGTCATGGTGGAGAAAGTCGCAAAGGGCTTCCACCAGGTTTCCGGGTTGTCGGCTATCCCTTTGTAGAGCCACCACAGCGTCAAGCCGATGAAAACAACCGGTGATACATAGGTGATGGTCAGACTCCACCAGCGCCCCATACGGATATCAGCGCTGGGGTTGAGCAGTTCGGTCCGGATTCTCTCCGCACCGTACCGCCAGGCGGCGAATATGATGAAAAAACCGCTGAGCAGCAGCGCCACACCCCATACCCAGTCCTGGTTGTCGAGAAAATCCGGAAAAACAGCCGACGGAAGACCGAGCAACAGAATACACAGAATCACGACAATCGTACTCTTCTTTCGACTCCATCCCCCGTCGATGAAGGTCTTGACGCCCGTTTCCACTTCCGCAATCAGCGAACTGAAGGCGGCGAAGAGCAGAGCCAGAAAAAACACCGGAGCGATTAAAAAGCCCCCGGGTATCTTGGGGAAAAGTCCGGCCAGAGAGATGAAGGTCAAACCGGTGTTGCCTCCGGACATGGCCGCATTGGCATCCGCAGGAGTGGCGGAGAGGGCGAAAATCGTCGGAATGATGATCATGCCGGCCAGTAATGCGGCGGAATGATCGCCCAGACCGATGACGAATGCGTTCTGGGGAATATCCTCTTTCTTTCTGATGTACACGGCATAGGTCAGCATGAGCCCCCATCCGGCGCCGGTCGACCAGGCCGATTGCGAGAAGGCCTGAAGCCAGGTCTCCGGCTGGGCCAGTTTTGACCAGTCGGGCACGAACAGATAGGTGAGCCCCTGCCCGGAACCGTCGAGAGTCAAAGTCCGGACGACGGCGACAATCAGAAAGACAAACAATGCCGGAATCAACAGCTTGGAGATCTTTTCCACTCCGGACTGAATACCGCGATAAATAACCAGTCCCACCAACAACACCGAAATGAACAGAAACAGGGCGTTCTGCCAGGGATCGTGATGAAAATTCTGCCATATGGCCGCCGTATCGGCCCCTTCCTGGAAGGCCCCCTGAAGCGCCAGAGTAAAATACTTCAGGCACCACCCGGTGATCACGGCATAGTAGAACGTGATCAGCATACAGACCATGACCATCCACGCCCCCATCCAGGTATACTTGCGGCCGATGAAATCACGAAACCCGCCGATGGGCCCGAGCCGGGTCTTGCGGCCGATGGCCATTTCAGTCATCAGCAAGGGGGCCGACCAGAGAAACAGGGCCAGGGTGTAGGCCAGAATGAAAGCCCCGCCGCCGTACTGGGCGGCCATTCGGGGAAAACGCCAGATATTGCCGGTGCCGACAGCCATACCGATGGCGGCCGCCAGAAAACCCCAGCGCGAAATGAATCGTTCCTTGTTACTCACCGTGAGAACCTCCGGAAACAGCTGTTTAACGGTCTGAATTCAAGGTGTTGATGTTACCGCATCCGGAGAAATTATTCAGAAAAATGAATCCAATGTCAATGAAAAAAACGGAAACAGTTCTGAAGTGGCGTTGCAGGGATTCCGGGGACTTGCTCAAGGTCCCCGGAACCAACAAGTTATTCCAGAATCACAAACTCTCGCTCAGTTGAAGTCGATACGGGCACCGATACGCAGATAGAACGGATCGGTGATGGAGGTCATCTGACCGAACGGGCGGACGGAACTGCTGGTGGAGGTTTCCACCGCATCGGCCACACCGGAGTTGAGCACATTGAACGCCTGCAGAAAAACAGCCAGACCCAATTTCTTCATCTTGAACTGCTTCTCCAGCGCCAGATCGATGTTGAACTGGTTGGGCAGCGTATATTCACCTCGCTCGCCGGCAATGATGGTGTCGCCGGTCAAGCCGTTGAGGGACACCCCTTCCTGTGAGCTGCTGAGCCAGCGGCTGTAGGGATTTCCTGATTTGAATTCCAAAACCCCCGAAAGGTTGATGCCCCAGGGAATTCT
>CAYMND010000518.1:0-2256 GCA_964391685.1 uncultured Clostridia bacterium
GACAAGACAGAGGGGAACTGGGAAATCTGCGTCATCACCGCTCGGGGAGACCGTTTCACCCTCATCACCAACCATCCGGCAAAAGACACGTTTCCGGATTGGAAAAGAGGAGACCTAACGCCCGGAAAGGAATAACCCGACCAGTTCTTCTACCGCCTCCGGAACCAGACAATGGCCGGAGGAAACCGAACGTTCCAGCGCCGGCATCCGTTTCTTGACCTCGGGGTCGGAAAAGAAAAGATCCCGAAGCGTATCATCGAGCATCATGTGGAACCAGTCGACCGACTGGCGCCTACGCCTTTTCTCGAAGACACCGCTTCTCCTGGTGAGATCCAGGAAGCTCTCGATCAAACTCCACAGGTCCCAGACTCCTTCGGCAGTCAAGGCCGAGCATAGGTGCGCCCTGGGTTTCCAGCCCGGGGTAGGGGTGCTGATCAGCGAAAGGGCCAGATTGTACTCGCTCTGGCTTTTCTCCGCCCGCAGCCGGTTTTCCCCTTCTGCCTTGTTGATGACGATCGCATCGGCTATTTCCATCACACCTTTTTTGATTCCCTGTAGCTCGTCACCCCCTCCGGCGATCATCACCAGCATGAAAAAATCAACCATGGAGCGGACGGTCACTTCATTCTGACCAACTCCGACCGTCTCAATGAGGATCACATCGTAGCCGGCCGCTTCACAAAGCAGGATGGTCTCCCGGCTTTTTCGGGTCACTCCCCCCAATGTGCCGCCGGAAGGAGACGGACGGATAAAGCAGGCCGGATTCCGGGACAAGGTTTCCATCCGGGTCTTGTCTCCCAGAATGCTGCCCTTGGTGAGGGTGCTACTGGGATCGACAGCCAGAACAGCCAAGCGATGCCCCTGACGAACCAGCTGATTGCCCAGGGTTTCGATGAGCGTACTCTTTCCGGCGCCAGGAAGGCCCGAAATGCCGACACGGACCGATTTTCCGGCATTGGGCAACAGTCCGGAAAGGACCGTTTTGGCCAGATCCCGATGATGCGGTGCCTGACTTTCGATCAACGTAATGGCCCGGGCCAGAACGGTTCGGTCACCGTCAATCACGCCGCGGATGTACTCCTGGACGCCCAGGCTCCTCCGAGTCACAGCCTTTGACGGGGCCGAAAAAGCCCGCACCGGCGCGTCGACGCCTTTCCTGACTTTGACCGCAAAGGCCGGACTCGGGCCAACCGGAGCCCAATCCGGGCGTTCCGGATTAATTTCTTCCGCATGCTCTTGCTTTTTTTTCTTGCTTTCTGTCATACTTCAATTATAACAGAAGCTCGGATTCTGGCGTGGAGAATCATGGAGAGCGGCAATGATCATTGAAACCGACATCGTTGAAAACGCATTGCGCCATACACCTTTAATGCTGCAGGACAAAACCAGGGTGGTCCTTCGCACTGTTTTCCAGGAGGCCGGAGACCTGAAGGAAGCCGAAGCCATTCTGGGGATCGTGGACAAGGTGGTCAAAAAGGCGGCCAAGAAGATCGACACCAAGGAATTCAAGAAAAAAATCAACTGATCCGCACCGATCTGCTTTTTTGGGTCCGCCCCACCATAGAAGCGAACGATTCATTCATCGGACGATCCGGCCTCCTCGGCGGAGCACCCGTACAGAATATCCATGATCTCGCGGCCTACTCTGACATTCTCCCCTCCGACATTGTTGAGGAGAATCACAAGCAAGTCGTCCTCCGTCACCCAGGATAAAAGGGCGCTGTTGCCTCCTTCGTGCCAGACGAGCTTTCTTTTCCTCCCGCAGAAATCAACTTCCGACAAATCGAAGCCATAACCGTACGGTCGGCCGAAATCGACCTGAACACGCAACATTTCGTCCTGATACTTCCGGGGCAGCAATCGGTTTTCCATCAACGCCCTCTGCCATTTATACAGATCATCCACCGTGGAGTACAATGCACAGCTTCCGTTCAGAGGCATCTCGTAGAGCGATTCGGCCCTGGAATCCAGATTGTCACGGTAATTGACGGCCATTTTCCTGATATTGCGGCCCGCATGCCAAAAACCGGTGTCGCCCATGTTCAGCGGTTCGAATATCCGTTCACTCATCAGCGACTCGAACGGTTTCCCGGAGACCACTTCGATGATGGCCGCCAGAACATCGAACCCATCTCCATAAGCAAAGCCGGTCCCGGGCTCAAAAAGCAGGTCGTCAGAATAATAAGCTTTGAAAAATGCTTCCTTGTCCAGCTTGTTCCGGTACGGTAACCGATTGTAACTGACGTACGGAATTCC
>CAYMND010000519.1:0-2245 GCA_964391685.1 uncultured Clostridia bacterium
TCTTGCCATTGTCGATCCTCCGTTCAAGGGACTCGGCTCAGCGGGGATGGAGTACACTACCCTGATTACCGCTGGCTGTCTATGGGGTCTTCCAAAGGGGTTGAGGTTCACTGAAATGGTTACCATTCATGAATTCGGGCATGCCTACTTCATGGGTATGCTGGCATCCAACGAATTCGAAGAACCCTGGATCGACGAAGGCTTCAACACATATTTTGAAACCAGGATCATGGACCACACGTACGGTACGAAGAGTTCTCTCGTCGATATCTGCGGATTTCGGATCGGAGACGGAGAAAGCGCCCGTAACACCTATGTGGGAATGAAGAATCCAAAAATTGCAGAAAATTACCGTTATTCCTGGCAGTTTCCCCATGGAGGGTACGGCTCTCTCTCATACCAGAAGACTGCCACCTGGATGCATACACTGGAAGAATTGGTAGGGATTGAAACGATGGACGAAATCATGAAGACCTTTTTCGAAAGGTGGAAGTTTCGTCATCCATGTGCCAGGGATTTTATAGCCGTCGTCAACGAGGTGGTGACCAAGAATCACGGTGATCATTTCGGCAAGGATATGAACTGGTATTTTGATGGAGTCTTGTTCGGTTCCAATGTCTGTGACTATAGACTGGCGGTAATCCGTAATCTTCCGGTTGAGCCCGATCGGGGGCTGGTGGACAAGCACGGGAGAAAAGAGATGATGAAGGACCCGGATGTGGAACAGACAGGTGGAAAAAGGAAAATGTATGAATCGGAGGTGGTCGTTCACCGTTTGGGGGAACTGTGTCTACCGGTGGAAATACTGGTCCGTTTCGACAACGGAGAGGAGGTCGTGGAAACCTGGGACGGGAAGGACCGAAGCATCGGTTATAAATATAAACGGCCGGAAAGGATCGTCTGGGCCGTTGTGGATCCCCGTAACAAGATATGGCTGGATGTTGACCGGATGAACAACAGCGTGCGGGTAGAAGCGAATAATAAGCCGGTCTGGAAACTGGGCCTGAAGTTTCTGTTTCTTCTGCAGAACATCATGCATTCTGTCTCCATTTTTTCATAGAGGCGATCAACAGATGGTGAATTCAGTAAAGGTATATGTTGCGGGAATGAAAGGGTTGGGGCGTCATCTGCGGACCGCTTTATTCATATATGTGGTCTATCTGTTTCTGGCCTTGTTGATTGGTTTGCCTCTGATCGGTCGACTTGCGGGCGATTTCCGTGGATCCATGCTTCCCGAGGAACTGCTGAAAGGGTTTGACAGCACCGCTTTCTCGGAGTTGTTGCGTAATTCCGCCGAAACCGTGGCTACGGTTACGGCGCAAGCTCGGTGGGTCCTGTTGCTCAGTATAGTGTTGAGTGTCTTTTTCTCCGGGGGCATTTTTTCGTTGATTGATAAAAAAGAGATCTTTTCGATCCGTTCCTTTTTTGCCGGTGCACAGGCGTACATGTTTCGCTTCTTCCGCCTGTTCCTCTGTATGACGATGCTGCAATTGCTGGCGGCTGTGCTGGTTTATCTGCCTCTGGGACTGCTGCTGAAATCGACCTTCGAAAAGGTGGCAACAGAGACGAGTCTCTTTTTTATCGGACTGGGAGGGATGTCCCTGCATCTGTTGCTGCTGACCGTTCTGGTTATGACTTCGTTTTACGCCAAAGTCGGTATCGTCACCGGCGGCGAACGCAAGGTGTTGAGAGAGGTTTTTCGGTCTCTGTCCTTTGTGTTGAAACACTTTGTCGCCACCTTCACTCTCTTCCTGCTGCTTTTTCTCAGTTTTGTCTTGCTGGCCTGGGGATTTCTGCTGCTGGGTGAGCGATTGGCCTCTGTTTCGGGACAGTCCATTTTCCTGGCTTTTCTGGTCCAGCAGTTGTTCATGTTTGTGAGATCTCTGGTCAGGCTGTGGACGGCGGAGTGTCATTATCGGCTGTTCAGCTGTCATCATAATTCGAAAGCGGAAACGGATTCAGCGGAACCTGTTCCCTTATGCTCCATTGAATAATATCGTCCGGGGACCGGTGCGGTCATGAATCGGAAGGGAGCGACAGCCGGAGGCCTCGCCGCCGTTTTGCTCTGGAGCTCCACCATCGCCTTGGCCCGCAGCCTGTCCGAAGCCCTGGGACCTGTCGGCGCGGGGGCGACCGCCTGCCTGATCAGTGGAATGCTGGCTTCCATCTTCTCTTTGCGCACAAAGGTACAGCGGCATGCGGTTCTGGCGCTGCCGAGACGGTACCTGCTGATCTGCGGTCCCCT
>CAYMND010000520.1:0-2231 GCA_964391685.1 uncultured Clostridia bacterium
TGATGGAGAAACGGAAAGGGGAGGATTGAGATGCTCAACATCGTGGTGGTCACCTGCTCCGACCGGGCGTACCGTGGCGAATACGAGGACCTGTCCGGTCAGGAGATCGTCTCCGGATTCACGGAGTTCAATCCTTCCTGGGAAGTGGAGCGCCGGGTGATTCCGGACGACGGAGAACTCATAGAAAAACTGATCGGTGAATTATCGGACCGTTGTGACGTCATCATCACCTGCGGCGGCACCGGGGTCGGTCCCCGGGACCTTACCCCCGAAGCGACCCGCCGGGCCTGCGACCGGGAGCTGCCGGGCATCGGAGAGATGCTGCGCATGCGCTCCCTGGAGGAGACCCCCTTTGCGGTGTTCTCCCGCGGAACGGCGGGGGTGAAGGGGCGCTGCCTGGTCATCAACCTGCCCGGTTCGCTGAAGGCGGCCCGTTTCTGCACCCGGTTGATCGCGCCGTTGCTGGAGCACGGGCTGCGCATGCTGAAGGGGGAGGGGCATTAGGGGAAGACGTGAACCGTGAACCGTAAACCGTGAGACGGGATTCGGGACTAGGGATTCGGGACCAGGCATCAAACTCAACGATACCATGTAACGGGCGGACAGAAGGGCTGCCCCTACGATCACGGATTTCGGTTCACGGTTCAAGGGTTTCGGGTAACGGATCCCGGTTCACGGATTACGCCCTTCACGTCACCTGTCCCGACCTTCGACTTTCGACCTTCGACTTTTCGACCTTCGACCCGATCAATCCAACGCCATAAACGTACCGAACAAACTGACGGGCTCGCCGGTTTCGCTGCAGATCAGGATGGCGTCCACCCGGCATTGGCGCAGCCGGTCCATCTTGTCCTTGAGGGTGATGTGGTAGTCCCGCAGCTGCCCCTGCTGCAGCAGCGTGTCCATCAGTTGCTCCCGGGCGTTCATGTCGGCGTAGAGGTTCCACATGGACCGGTTGAGGAGTTCCCTGTCCGAGTAGCCCGACACCGACTGGATGGTGGGCGAGACGAACAGGATGATCCCGTCGAGGGTGATTTCGAAGCAGATCATCGGGCTCTGCTTCATCAGAAAATCCAGTTTCTTCCTCCACGAATTGGTCCCCGGCTGCGGCGGATTGACGTTTCCCAAATCATCCATGTCGAACCTCGTTCTTTTTTTATTATGGTTTCAAAAGTGTCTCTTGTCAGCTCTTCTCTCTTCGAGTACACTGGGCAGCATGACAGCCAGTCAAACTCTTCCCCTGAGCGGAGTCGATCTCTTCTGCCGGGTGATCGATCACTACGGAGATGCCGGGACCGCCTGGCGGCTGGCTCGAGAACTTCGCGGGGTTCTGGGCGAGGAATGCTCCATCCGATTGATCACGGATGCCCAGGAACCGGTTGTGGCGCTGGCCGGAGGAATTGTTCCCGGCCGGGTGGAGATCCTTCCCTGGACAGACCCCTTCACGCAGTCCGGGGAGGCCGCGCCGCTGATTGTCGAACTGTTCGGCTGCGATGTACCCGCTTGCTGCACGGACCACGGCGGAGGGGAAAAACGGCTGATCATCAATCTGGAATATTTCAGCTGCGAGGAGTGGGCCATCGACTTTCATCTCAGAGAATCGTTGCTGGGGCACCCGGATATTCGCAAGTTCTTCTTCATGCCCGGTCTGGATCCGGAGAGTGGAGGAATCATGTCCTTCAGCAGACCACAGCTCGGCGGAGAGGAATGTATCGCGGCCAGGACACAATGGCTGGAATCCCGGTTTCTCCATCCGGACCTGGCGGCCATGAACTGGTTGCCGGTCTACGCCTACCGGGGCGAATGGAGCGGTTTGCTGGAGTGCCTGTCCGGGGAGGACCAGAACTGGCTGGTCTGGGCCCTGGGGGATTCCGTTCAAAGCGGGATGAGATGTGCCGGCAGCGGATGGGCCCTGCGGGATTTCGGCGCAGGCTGCATGGGGGCGGTCCGGGGGAACTGCACCCTTCTCTATCCGTCCTTCATGCCGCAATGCGATTTCGACTTCCTCCTGGCGGCGGCGGACTTTTCCCTGGTCAGGGGGGAAGATTCTCTGGCCGGAGCCCTGCTTTCGGGAAAGCCGTTTCTCTGGCAGCTCTATCCTCAACCGGACGATGTGCGCCGGATGAAGATGAACGCTTTCCTGAGGACCATCGATCCGGTGTGGGAAAGCGGAGACCTGCGGGCATTGTTTTCAGGTTCCATGGAACGATTCAATTTTCCGCAGAAGGGGG
>CAYMND010000521.1:0-2228 GCA_964391685.1 uncultured Clostridia bacterium
GGTGGAATTCGTTTTCTCACTACCGACAGAGATGAAAATCAGAGGAAAAAGCAGCAAATGGATCCTGAAGGAATCCATGCGCGGAATTCTTCCGGATGAAATACTGACTCGGGGCAAGAAAGGCTTTTCCATCCCCATCAAGAACTGGCTCCGTGGGGAATTGAAGCCCTTGGCCGACCGTTACCTCGAAGCAAAAGCCATCGATCAATTCGGTTTGTTCGATTCCGGCACCGTACGGGCCTGGACCGAGGAACACATGAACGGCCGTCGCGATCATGCCCACCGGCTCTGGACACTGATTCAATTTTCCATGTGGGCCGAAAGGTTTCTATAGCTTGTCTTTGGCCTTCAGGGCCGATTCCAGAAAAATCCTGAAAGACTCGGGCAAAGTGAAAGCCGCCCGATGAATGGCTCGGTTGTAGTACTGAAGTCGGCCGAGCGGGGGAATCCGCTCCGGTTTGAAATCGTCAAGGGCATGATGTTTTTTTGAACAGAACGAAAAACCGATCGTTCCGCTGGGATAAGTGGGCACCAGAGTGTAATAATAGCTGTAGACGGGAAACATGCCTGTCGCATGACCAATCAGGCTTCCAATGATGTTTCTGTGATAGTGAAAAGATTCGGACTGGCTCACCAGAATGCCGTCTTCCCTCAAAGCCGTATGGAGGTTACGGTAAAAACGCTCCTGGAACAACACTTCCGCCGGACCGATGGGATCCGAGGAATCCACAATGATGATATCGTACTCACATTTCCGGGCCTCCACAAAGGCGGCTCCGTCTTCAAAAAAACACTTCACCCTGGGATCAGAAAAACCACTGCTGAGTCCCGGGAAATACTCCTTGCACACCGCCACGACAGCCTCATCGATCTCGCACAGATGGACAAGCTCGACATTGCGGTGTTTGAGGATTTCTCTCACCGTCCCGCCGTCTCCGCCGCCGATGACCAGAATCTTCCGGGGATTCGGGTGAACGCACAGGGGAACGTGGACGATCATTTCGTGATAATGTGCCTCGTCGGCTTCCGTGGCCATGATCACCTGGTCGTGAACCAGCATGCGGCCGAAAGCGACTGTATCGTAGACATCGATCTTCTGGTAGGGAGTCTGCCTGGAAGCAAGCAATTTCTTCACGGCGATCCTCACGGCACTGCCGCGGTGGGTCTCCAATTGTTCTTCAAACCAGTCCATACGTCTCATCCTCGCAACTGTAAAAAAAAGGCGGCAAGCTCAAACGGCATGCCGCCTCACTTCGAAACAATAAATAATCAGACTGCCTGTTCGCAGATCTCTTCGTCTCTTTTTTCGGGTTTATGCAGCAGGCGAATCGGCAAATCGAGAATTCCCCGCTTGATCTCGCTGACCGACAGATTCTTCGATTTGAACGCCTCTTTCAGGTAATTCAGCGCCGAATAATAATCCACTTCTGTCCCGCACGTGAATATGTCCAGCGCACAATAGCCGTACTCCGGCCATGTGTGCACCGTAAAATGTGACTCCTCTATCACGACGACTCCGCTGACGCCGTGAGGGTTGAACTCATGGATCACGGACTGAACCATGGTTGCCCCTGAGACCGCCACCGCCTTCTGCATGGCCGCCTCAACAAAGTGAACATCATTGATTGCCTTCGGACAGCAATCGTAAAGTTCGACAATCAGGTGATTACCCAAACTTTGCACCATTTCCTGGCTTACACCTACCTCCTTGGATTGCGGGACTTTTTTAACGTTAGAACTTATAGCATCTTTTGGACGGTTTGTAAACAAAAAATGAATAAAAAAAACAGTTGAAAATCCGCGACTAACGTTATTTTTCAGCGCGAAGTACCTCTTCGGTTTTCAACAGATTCCCACAAATCCCGACAGCGTTGAAAAGCATCGTGATTGACACTCTCCGCCTGTTGTCGTATAATGAACCAAATGCGCCTGTAGCTCAATGGATAGAGCATTTGACTACGAATCAAAAGGCTGGGGGTTCGAGCCCCTCCAGGCGCGTTTTTCAAATTCCGTTCCATCGCCAGGGAGTTGTCATGTCCGATCAAGCCCCGCCCCAATCCGAATTCACAATCGACACCGAAGCTCCGATCGATGTACAGGCCATCATGGCTCAGATCGAAAGCCGCATACAGGAGCAGAAGGACTCCGGTGTACTGAAAGAATCGGAAATCGAGGAAATTTGCCAGATGGAAATGCTTCCTCTGCCTGACTTCCTCGACGTCCCCAAC
>CAYMND010000522.1:0-2226 GCA_964391685.1 uncultured Clostridia bacterium
GTTGTAATCGAAGCTGCCGTCCTCGCTGCGGAAGAGGAGGAACTGCTTGGCGGTGTTCTCGCCGTCCATCAGGTTGTCTTCGCTGTTGATCCAGGTCACTTCGTTGTAGTTGTTGTGGAAGAAGAGACTCTGCTCACGGACTTCGTTCTTGGCCGCAGAGGCGATGGGGTTGATGCGGATGCGCTTGGCCACCGCGTAATCCGCGAAAGCGGTCATGGATTCCGGCGGGGTGGTGCCGTCGCGCTTCATCCAGCTGATGGCGATGCCGGCGTAGGGAGAGGAACCCATTCGCGACATGCGGGGGTAGGTGGAGTTGGAGAGGGTGCTCGGGTCGCTCCACTTGTTTTTGTAGAAAGTGCGGTACTTGACCACGCCGTCGTTGATGTAGGTGAAGTAGAAACGGTCGCCGTGATAGGCCAGGCCGCTGTCGTACCATTTGTGGTCGCTGTGGCCGGCGGCGATCCGGGTCACGGGGCCCCAGGTGCCCTTGGTGTCCTTTTCGCTGGTGAAGGTGATGTATTGCCCGTAATAGGTCTTTTCGGCGTAGACGAACCAGGTGATGTACACCTCTTTTCCATCCGGGCTGACGGCTACTTTCGGTTGAAATGTATAGCCCTTGTTGGCGGTCAGGACGATGGGGTATCTCATCCAGTCGCCGGAACGGGTGTGGTTGAAGGCGATTTCCAGATGTTCGGGACCGATCTGCACCTTGTACTCGTAAACGATGTATTCACATCCGTTGATGTCGGGAGGGCAGCTTTCGATGCGGTCGCCGGCATAGGTGTTGTTGGTCAGGTAAATTGTGTTGCCCCAGGTTCCGTTGGCGCTTCGCTTGCGCAGGGCCTGCTGGATGCTGAGCCCGCCGGCCCCCCTCATGGTGTGCTGCCAGTATACGGAAACCGTTTGATCCAGCTCATCGTAGGAGACGATCGGGAATGCGCCCAGGCCCGGAGATACGGTGAAGGGCTTGGAAAAGGCGCCGTCCTTGTAATGAGCGAACATCATGGCCTCGAAGTGCTCGGCTTCCGTTCCGGTGGGGCAGAGGGCCCAGACGACGAAGAATTCACCGTCGTCTCCGGCGCAGACGCGTGGAAAGATGTTGTCTCCGTACTGATTCGGGATGACAATGTTCGAACCCATGGTCTTGGTCTTGGAGTTGTAGATTCGAGCGGTAATTTTGTTTCTTCTGGCTTGGGTCGTTTCACACCAGACAGTCATAACCAGTCCGTCTGGGCTGACGGCCACGTCGGTGAGTTCCGAGTATCCTGCACCGGTGTTGGATGCGTTGTAGGTCTTGAATGACAGATTATCGGCCGATACGGCCACTGAAAGTGTCAGAATTATCAGGGCGATATAGCAGGTCTTAAAGTTCATAGATACACTTCTCCTGTTCTTGAATTTTCAACCGGTTTCTTTATACCATAAATGGCTTTACAAAGAAAACCGATGTTATGATTATGTACTGATTTGGTTCTCCGCCAATCCGGGACATCCTTGCCAAAAAAGCTGAAATGATTTAATCTTTCGCTTTCCGTCCATGAAAACGGATTGAAGTGAAACCAGAATGGGTGTATATTTTGTCCGCTGTTTTTTTACCCGGCTGAGTTCATTAAAGAGGAGGCTTCATGATGCGCTGCCGTACCTGCGTTCTGGGCGATTCGGTACCCTTCATCGAGTTTGACGAGCAGGGTTCCTGTTCCTACTGCAAGGCCCACAAGCCCATTGTCTACAAGGGTGAGGGAGAATTCCGGGAGCTGCTGGAGTCCTATCGGGAGGGTGACGGCCGTCCCAATTGCATCGTCGCCCTGAGCGGCGGTCGGGACAGCACCTATGTGCTGTTGTCCATGGTCCGTGATTTCGGCATGCGCCCCCTGGCGGTCCATTACGCCAATCCCTTCAGCGACCCTCAGGTCCACGAAAACGTCATGAACGCCGTCCGCATACTGGACGTTCCTCTGTACACCATCCCGTATCCGTCGAAAACCCATCGCCGGATCTTCCGGCACAACCTGCGTACCTGGCTGAAGAGACCGGCCCTGGGGGTCCTGCCCATGATGTGTCTGCCCTGCCGGGCCCTGTGGTGGGGAGTGCTGCAGGCGGCGCGCAAGAACAAGATTTCACTCGTTGTCAGCGGAAACAACCGTTTCGAGGACAACTCCTACAAGAAGGCCCTGCTGGGAATCGCCCCAGACGAATCCTGGGAGAATACATACAGCAAGAGTTTTC
>CAYMND010000523.1:0-2225 GCA_964391685.1 uncultured Clostridia bacterium
CTAGATCCTCTCGAACTGCAGCGGGAGCGACGCACGAAAGATGCTGGAACGTCTCGGTGCATGCAAGATCATTCGGCAGGGGGAAACCCTGAGTGCCGCCCAGCTGTTGAAAAGGCCGGAAATCGGATGGCGGGATCTGAAGGAACTCGATCGGGAGGGATTCCTGGAACAGGAGCGGCTTGACGAGAGTGATATCGCCTATCTGGAGGCCAACTGCAAGTATGAGGGCTACATTCGGATCCAGAATCAACGGATCGGCCAGATGGATCGGTTTCTGTCAACTGAAATTCCGGACGAAATGAATTTCGATGAAGTTCCGGGACTATCCATCGAAATGAGGCAGCGTCTGGACCTGAGAAAACCCCGGACTATCGCGGAAGCTCAACAAATTCCGGGGGTGACTCCGGCGGCGTTGAACGCTCTGCGGGCATACCTTACGAGAAGAGAAAAAGCCGGGAAATGATACGGCCTGGGCTGGAAACCCGGTTGCAAAGGCGATTGTGAATGGCTATAATGATGTAACAACATGGGCAATCGAAAGATGAGAATTGTCGGACCCTTTCCTCTGAGGGGAGAGGTCGGTGTCGCCGGAGCGAAAAACGCCTCCCTGCCGGAGTTGGCTTCGAGCCTGCTCAGTGAACGGGCCCTGTTCCTGGAAAATGTTCCCCGGGTGGAGGACATTGCCTCGATGATCGACGCCCTGCGACATTTGGGAATCAAGATACTGCAGAGCGACACCGGGGTGGAACTACTGGCCGACGCTCCTCAGAAGGTACATGTCCCTGCTGATGTGGTCGGCATTTCCAGGGCTTCCATTCTGGTTTTGGCTCCGCTGCTGGCCCGTATGGGCAAGGCTCGGGTCGCTTTGCCGAGAGGCTGTGCCATTGGCGACCGTCACGTCAATTTTCATTTGGATGGCTTGCGGAGTTTGGGCGCTCGTGTAGAGGAGGAGGACTGTCATATCGTTGCCGATTGTCCATCATTGCAGGGTAATCGTTTTCGTTTTCCTCAGAAAACAGTGACCGGAACCGAAAATCTGGTTATGGCCGCCTGTCTGGCCAGGGGGGAAACGAGACTTGACAACTGTGCTCTGGAGCCGGAAGTCGCTGATCTGGTCCGGTTACTGGTTACCATGGGGGCTCCGATCGAGTGGCAGGAAGATTCCATCCTGATTCAGGGTAGCGGGGGGCAACCGCTGAATGGCGGACGTCATCTCGTTATACCGGACAGGATTGAAGCGGGGACTTGGTTGATCGCCGGTGCATTTCCGGGCAATTCGATTACTGTCCGATCCGCCCAAGCCTCCCATCTGGAATGCCTGCTTGAGTTGTTGCGACAGTCCGGGGCTGAAGTGCTCTGCAGTGATCTGGCCATCACCGTCAACGGCCGTGAACTGATCGGAACTGATCTGATTACCGAACCCTTCCCCGGTTTTCCCACCGATCTCCAGGCACAGATGATGGTTCTAATGACCCAGGCCGGCGGAATTTCCCACATTACGGAGACCATTTTCGAGAACCGTATGCAGCACGCACTGGAGCTGATAAAAATGGGCGCATCTATCGAACTTCGTCAGAATCGCGCTGTTATCAGCGGACCGGTGCAGATCAGGGGAGCAGTGATCAACGCCACCGACCTTCGTGCCTCCGCCGCTCTTCTGCTGGCAGCCACCCGGGCCCAGGGCGAGACGGTGATCAACAATGTCCGCCAGCTTTTCCGCGGCTACCAGGATCTGCCCCAGAAGATGATGTCGCTGGGTGCAACCCTGGAGATTGTGCAATCCAAAGAGGTGGTGTGAAATGAACTGTATTTTCTGTGCGGTCGTCAACAAGGAAATTCCGGCGAAAATTCTCTTCGAAGACGATGAGGTAGTGGCTTTTTCTGATATCAATCCGGCCGCTCCCACCCACATTCTGATTGTTCCACGCAAACACAGTGACAGTCTGGCCTCAACCCATGACCGGGATATTCTGGCCAGCCTGTTGGTGACGGCACGGAAGTTGGCCTCCGAGATGAAGATGGAAGATTTTCGGGTGGTGATCAACAACGGATCCAGGGCCGGACAGTCGGTTTTTCATTTGCATGTACACCTTCTGGGTGGGCGCGATTTTCACTGGCCCCCCGGTTGATTGCCCAGCGGTATTGAATCCACCAGGAACGAGAGACATAGAAGATGCCTTATGTGATCGATGGAAACAACGTCATCGGGAGTTCTCCGGAACTGA
>CAYMND010000524.1:0-2225 GCA_964391685.1 uncultured Clostridia bacterium
TTCTGTCCAGGGAAGGATACGATGTAAAGGGCGGCCTGAGTCGGGAGGAAACATATACCCTGGGAAATTTTACCGGTATGCACGGGTACAGAAACGCTTTTTTCTACAGTTCAGACAGTGGATATCTACCCGATTGTGGATCGGGCAGCCAGGACTTTTCCATCGAGGATGCCGCGGAACCGATCCTGAAAGCCCTCGGAGTGGCGCCGCGTGGCTGATATCATTCTGGTTACCGGTGCCGACGGCTTCATCGGCAGTCATCTGGTCGAGGCCTTGCTGAGGAGGGGGCACCTGGTCCGGGCCTTTGTCTATTATCATCCGTACAGCGAAACGGGTTGGTTGAGCAGTATGCCGGCCGACTTGACGGAGGGGCTGGAAATCTTTCCGGGAGACATCCGTGACGCCGGCCGGGTTGATGCCGCCATGGCCGGAGTGGATTCCGTATTTCATCTGGCGGCCCTGATCGGGATCCCCTACAGTTATCATGCACCGGCCTCCTACCTTCAGACCAATGTTCTGGGAACTCAACATGTGCTTGACGCCGCGCTTCGTCAAAAGGTTAACAAGGTATTGGTGACCTCCACTTCCGAAGTGTACGGTACGGCCCGATACGTGCCGATCGATGAAGGCCACCCCAGGCAGGCCCAGTCTCCCTACAGCGCCAGTAAAATTGCCGCCGATGCCCTGGCCCTGTCCTACCATCTCAGTTTCGGTCTGCCGGTCACCATTGTCCGGCCGTTCAACACCTATGGTCCCCGGCAATCGGTTCGGGCGTTCATTCCGACGGTGATCCGCCAACTGTTGAGCGGGGCCAAGGTTCTGAAATTGGGGGATCTGACTCCTACGAGGGATTTGCTTTACGTGGAAGACACCGTAAGGGGATTTTTAGCGCTTCACCAGACGGATGCGTTCGTTGGCGAAGAGGTCAATATCGCAAGCGGGAAGGAATTCAGCATGCTGGAGGTTTTGTCGGTACTGCAGAACATCATGGGGACGGACATGAAAATCGAGGTTGATCACAGTCGTCTGCGGCCAAAAGAGAGTGAGGTGCGGAGACTATGTGGAGATTTCGGAAAAATAGTGAGGATTGGCTGGAGTCCTTCCTGGAGCATGGAGCAGGGATTGCGCAAGACGGTGGTATGGTTTCGGCGCCATGATATTCATGAAAAAGGGCATGGAACCTTCCGCCTTTAAATTCTTGGATTATGCGATTTTTTAATTTAAGTTTTTTTAAAACCTATCTTTATGTCCGGTAAAAATGTGTTTTTAGACACCTGCAGTGTTGACTTACCCCGCCTTTTTCAGGTATACTTTCACTGAAATTCGTGAGAAATTGCGAGAAGTTGTGGTTATTCCCGATTGCCATGAAACAAGATGCTGAATGGGGGCATAGGGGCGGTAGCCTAGGCGGGGCTTTGTACTGCGTGTTGTCAAAAACAATGATATATAGGTGATTGAATGGAACCAATTCGCGAAGAGCAGAGTTATATGGCATCGGAAATCGATCTGACGGCCGTTATCGGGTCCCTGTGGAGTCGGAAAAAATTCATCATCTCCTTCACTTTGGCCTGTGCCGTTTTTTCTGCTTTGTTATCCTTGCTGATCCCAAATCGTTACGAGAGCCGGGGGGTGATGCAATTTGCCTCTTTGGAGCAAAACCAGGTTAACAAAGTTAAATTTCGCTACGGGCAGTCTATCCCCGACTATCGGAAAATCGAGTCCCGCCTGCTGAATCGAGAGCTTTTCTGCGATCTACTGGCTGACGATTCCTCTTTACCGGAAGAAAAAAAGACCGAAATCGTTTCTGTAATGTTGAAGTCAACGGGACTGCTGGCCAAAAGAATCGAACCGGTATACGCCAGTTCCCGGGACGACGCCAGGTTGCTCGGTGGCTCTGTTCTTGGGAAGGACGAAACCAACTCGGTAATCGGCTTCAAACTGAACTGGCAGGACGCTTCACCGGAGGATGCCCGGAGTATGGTGGCTTTCCTGGAACGACACATCAGAAACCAGATGGCTTACGATGCTCTCGTCACTCATATCACTACGGCGGTGTCTGACTATTCGATTCGATTGGTCGATCTGGACAACAAAAAAATTGAAGCTGAATTTGATCTTGAGCGTCTGCATAGTAAGCTGGAGGAGATCCGACTGATGATGAAGCGATACCCCGGTGTCGATGCCTCCGGCAGCCGCCAGATCGTCTCCACCCAGGAAGGAGGATA
>CAYMND010000525.1:0-2225 GCA_964391685.1 uncultured Clostridia bacterium
CTTTTCGAAGGAACGGTCATCGCCCTCAAGAACCGCGGCATCTCCAAAACGGTCACCGTTCGCAAGAATTCCTTCGGCGTTGCCGTCGAACGGATCCTGCCCCTGAATTCCAGGCTGGTCCAATCCATCGAAGTCGTCAAGCACCAGAAAGTCCGTCGCGCCAAACTGTACTACCTTAGAAAACTCAGCGGCAAGGCGGCAAGGTTGAAAGAAGTCCGCTAGATGACCGATTACGCAATCGAAGAATCCATTCTTCGGAGTTCTTCGATTGCCCCTCATGTTTGCGGCGTCGACGAAGTTGGCCGGGGAGCCCTTTTCGGTCCCGTTGTCGCCGCAGCAGTTGTTCTGGATTCCGGTGACCTTCCCGTTGGATTGACAGACTCCAAACTTCTTTCCCACAAAAAAAGAAAACTTTGGTCTGATTGGATATATGCTCACGCCCTTTCCACCGGGCTCGACTGGGTATGGAACGAAGACATTGACCGGATCAATATACTCCAGGCCACCCGCAGAGCGATGATCGGGGCGGTACGCCGGATCGGCCTGGAAATCGGACACCTGCTGATCGACGGCCCCATCACGCTGGAACTGCCGATTCCGCAATCCAGTATTATCAAGGGTGACCGGAAGAGCCTTTCCATTGCCGCCGCCTCGGTTATCGCCAAAGTGCTGAGAGACGATCTGATGGAACAGATGGCATTTCACTTTCCGGATTTCGATTTACAAAAAAATCGTGGATATCCTACCCAAAAACACCGCGATGTGTTATCATGCCTAGGATTATCTATATATCATAGAAAAAGCTTTTTTAGGAAAGGATAGCGATGGACAAGCGAACTGAATTGCTGAAACAGGCGATAAAGTACTTCAAGGCAGGAAAAATAGACGCCACCATTGCAAAATACAAGGCAATCCTGGAAATCAAGCCCGACGATCTCAAGGTGCGTCAGATCGTCGGCGATCTCGAGCTCAAACAGAACAATACGGTAGAAGCCATCCGCCAATTCGAATGGATCGCCGATTATTACCTCAAAGACGGCTTTTTCACCAAATCCATCGCCATGTACAAACGCATCAGCCGGATCGACCCCAACTACCAGGAAGCCTTCTTCAAACTGGCGGAGTTGTACACCAAGCAGGGACTGATCATCGAAGCCAAGCAGATCTATCTGGATATGGCCGAAGAGTTCAAACGCCAGATGAACCAGAAGCGGGCCCTGGACATGTACAAGAAGATTCTGGAATTCGACCGCAACAACATCAAGATGCGCCTGCTCCTCGCCGACAGCTACCTCAAGGAGGGACTCGAAGAGGCTGCCACCGAGGAATACCTGATCGCTTCGGACATCCTGATCAATCGGAAGGAATTCGACAAAGTTGAAGAACTGGTGGAAAAGCTCAAGACCAAATTGAGCAGCAGCCGCCTGACCGAAAAACTGGTCACCGCCTACAGCCATCAGGGGAAAATCAATGAAGCGATCCAGATGCTGCTCGATCAGGGAGAAGTCCTGTACCAGCATATCAGCCTGCTGAAAATGCTCGGCGAACTACTGTTCGAACAGAATCGCATAGACGAAGCCGAGGCCGTCTTCAAGAAAGTCGCCACCATCGATCCCAGTGAAGCCGAAGTGATCCTGAAGCTCGGGCGGGTCTACCTGCAGAGAGAGGAATACGCAAAGACCTTCGAATTGTTCGAACCGGTGGTTCAGAGCCATATCGCGAACAAGCGGTTCGACGAAGCGGCATCTTTTCTGCGCTTCATCATCGCCTCCAACAACAGTTTTCTCCCCGCTCTCTACAAGCTTGCCGAGATTTTCGAGCAGAGCGGCAAGACCAACAATCTGATCGCCCTGTACGAATCGATGCTGCCGATCTTCGAAAACAACGGTGCCAAAGACAAATTGATCGACACCCTGGAAAGGCTGATCAAACTGTCCGACAAGCCGTTCAGCTACGAAGAGTACCTTTCCCGGATCAAAGGCGAAGACGCCCGTGAGGAAGCCAAAGAAGAAGCCATTGAACGGGTCCAGGAATCCATCAGTTTCACCCTGCGCACCGTTGACGAATCCCTGCGGGAAAGTGATTTCGCCAAAGCCGAACAGATGCTGTTGAAAGCAAAGAGAGCGCACGCGGCGAAGCTGGAGATCTTGAGAAAATCGTACGATTTCTATCAGCAGATGGGTCAGATCGAAAAATCCATCCCCCAGGGGAAAGATCTGCTGGAA
>CAYMND010000526.1:0-2211 GCA_964391685.1 uncultured Clostridia bacterium
TCCCGGTACATCAAGACGGTCCTGAACAAGCAGATGACCGCCGAAGGGCTGTGCGAAAACCTGATCGACGTGGTCAATAAACTCTACGGCGGGGAACCGGGGGACGATACGACGGTATTGACCATTCATTACCGGCCCCGGAAGACTCTGACCATCATGATCGGTCCACCGGCCGATCCGGAGCAGGATGAAACGGTGGTGAACACTTTTCTGGCCTCCGAGGGTGTCAAGGTGGTCTGCGGCGGAACCACATCGAACCTGGTGGCCGGACGCCTGGGCAAGGAGATCGAGGTGCTGCTGCATACCGGCACGAACCAGGTCCCGGCCATCGGCCGGCTGGAGGGAATCGATCTGGTCACGGAAGGAGTGCTGACACTATCGGTGGTCATCGACCTGCTGCGCAGGAAAACCCATCTCAAGGACGTCCGGTACGCAGTGGACGGGGCCACGATTCTTTTTCGACACATCATGCAAGCAGATGATATTCATATACTGCTCGGTAAAGCCATCAACCCGGCTCATCAGAATCCCCAGACGCCATCTCACCTGGGGATGAAGTTTCATCTGATCGATGAACTGGAGTACATCGCCAGGGAACTGGGAAAGACGGTGCGAGTGGACAGGTTTTAGGAGGCTCAAATGGCAAAAGTTATCTTCGGTGTGTGGGATCACAAAGTGATCGACAACCGTGACAAGCGTTACTTCGAGATCGAAGAGACTCCGGAGTTGAAGAATTTCGATCAGTTCGACCCGGGCAATCCGATCAAATCTTTTTTCGGCGGTAAAGGATTTTTTGTTTTCAACCGCGACATCAACCTGCTCGATGCGGCGATCCAGTATATGGAGAAGGCCGCCGGTGAGTCCTGCGGGAAATGCACCCCTTGCCGTGTCGGCACCCATATTCTCAGTTCGAAACTGGCCGAGCTGGCGGATACGGACAGCAGCAAGATCACCCTCGAGGAGATCGAGTCCATCGCCGAGCACATCAAGACGACGTCCCTTTGCGGTCTGGGGCAGACGGCGACGGTTGCTCTTCTCGAAATTCTTCGTCATTTTCCGGACGAATTGAAACGGGCGGCAAATACCTACGATCCCCAGAACCCGCAACCCGGCTATACGATGATGACCGCTCCATGCATCGAGGAATGCCCTGCGAAGGTGGAAGTTCCCCGGTACATCGATTACATCAAGGACGGCAAATTCACCCATTCCGTGGGTGTGGTGCTGCAGAAGTATCCCATGGCGGCCACCTGCGGGCGGGTCTGTGTCCGCTTCTGCGAAATGGCCTGCCGTCGCACCATGGTGGACGAGGCGGTGGGGATCAAGGTACTCAAGCGCTTCGTAGCGGACAGAGAGAAGTATGTCACCGATCAGTGGTTCTCACGGGATCTCATCGAGGAACTCAAGTCCGACGATCTGAAGGTCGCGGTCATCGGTGCCGGTCCGGCCGGTATCTCGGCAGCCTACCACCTTCTGTTGAAAGGCTATCACGTCGATATTTTCGAGGCCATGACCGAACCCGGTGGAATGGCGGCCGTGGGCATTCCGGAGTACCGCCTGCCCAAGGAAGCCATTCTGCGCAAGGAAGTTTCCATCATCGAATCTCTGGGAGGAAGAATTTTCTACAACCAGAGAATGGGAATGGATTTTACCCTGCAGACTCTTCAGGAAAAAGGGTATAAGTCGATTTTCCTCGGTATTGGAGCTCACCAGGGCAAGGGCTTGGGGGTTCCCGGCGAGGCGCGGTCGCTGAAAGGCTACAATACGGGAGTCAAATTCCTGCTGTTCATCAACCATTACCACATCAACATCGGCATACCCATGGATCTCGGCGAGAAGATGGTGGTGGTCGGTGGAGGCAATGTGGCTATGGATTGTGCCCGTTCCGCCCTGCGTATGGGAGTCAAGGAGGTTCACCTGGTCTATCGCAGAACCAAGGAGGAGATGCCGGCCGATCACGAAGAGGTCGAAGCCGCCGAAAAAGAGGGCGTAATCTTCCATTACCTGACTCATCCGACCAAGCTGATCACCGAGGACAAGGTGGTGAAGGGGATCGAGCTGATCCAGATGACCCTTGGGGAACCCGATGCCAGTGGACGACGGAGTGTCAGCCCCTCTGAAGGTTCCGAGTTTGTCATGGATTGTGATTTCGTCGTGCCGGCCATCGGTCAGATGGTGGATCACTCGTTCATCACTCCCGGCGACGGCATC
>CAYMND010000527.1:0-2190 GCA_964391685.1 uncultured Clostridia bacterium
CTCTGCGGATCCACCGAACTGGTCAAACATATCGGCCTGCGCCCCAAAGTACGGATCCCTCTCTATAACGGTCCGCTGGAAATCAGACTGGTTCACCTGGAACTCTACTGAGTCGGGTTACCGGAATCGGTTTCCTCCTTTGAAACCACGGTGAACCCCCTTTGGCACAGGGTGCCCATTTCATCGACCAGGGTCAGGATATGCTTTCCCGGAGAGGGCGAAAGCGACATTTCATGAAAATGACGAGTCGTTCCCAGGTAGTCATCGTCAAGATGCCAGAAGACCACCCGCTCGGCATACCGATGAATCAGACGAAACACCACTGCACCCGGTTCTCCGTCCAGCTGCGTCGGAATGTACAGAACCCCCTTCGGCGGCGGATAGATCAAATTCATGGTATCCTGCTCACTGTAGAGGGCCGCGCAGTCTTTTCGCCATGGAGGAAGGGGCCGATAAGAAGGCTGTCGGCGTTCGGTGTAATAAGCCAGGGCCGGAGGCAGAACGAAACGATCTTCGGCCTTCAAGTTGTAAGGCTCCTCGCATCTGCTGTCAACCCGCCAGCGACCGCTTTTGTCCAGGAAGATTCGTTGATGATATGGACAAACCGCCCGCAATTCGGCACTGACAGGAACCAAGGCCTCCATCGTTTCCCGGCAAAAAGGACCGGGCAGCATTCCGCTTTCCCGGCAAAGGGTCACTTTTTTCAGTTGCCCCCATGGAACCGGAAATGGATCACCTGCCGGTAAAAGCGGATAGAGGTCGAAAAGAACCGGTGCGGCAACCCCCAGACCGGTGATTTCCGGTCGACCTTCGCCGTCGGCGTTTCCGACCCAGACAGCCAGGGTGAACCGCGGCGAGACACCGATGGCCCATGCATCGCGAAATCCCTGACTGGTACCGGTTTTCCAGGACAGGAGACGTGATGAGGCGAAAGACTGCCAAAAGCCTTCCAATCCAGGTCTGGCAACTTCAGTCATGATATCGAGCGTCAACCAGGCTGCCCCGCAATGGATTGGGAACTGCGGGCCGGCCATAGAGCCCGGTTTGCCCTTCAAGGGACTGACCCCTTGAGCGGGCCGGTTACCCAGTGCGGATTGCGCAAGCCTGCCGTACAGTTCGGCCATATTCCACAACGATCCTTCCGCCCCTCCCAGGATCAGGGTCAATCCGTATCCGTCCGCCTCCCGGTGCAACGTGTTCATGCCCATCTCCTTCAGGCGGTCGTAGAATCGCTGCAGTCCGTACCTTTGCAAAAGTCGTACCGCCGGAATGTTCAATGACCCGGTGAGGGCCTCTTTGGCTGGGACGGCCCCCATGTAGGACAAGCTGAAATTCTGCGGGGTAAATCCCCGGATGAAAGTGGGAATGTCCTCCACCAGCTGCGACGGTGTCAGTTCCCCCTCCTGAAACATGGAGGCGTAAAGGAACGGTTTGAGAATGCTGCCGGTGCTGCGCCGGCATTGGATCAGGTCAAGCCAGGCGCTTTTATCCCTCGCTCCGTCGAGGTACGCGGCATTACCCACATATGCCAGGACTTCTCCGCGACCATGATCGATGATCAGGGCGCAGGCATCGTTGATACGGCTTTTGGATAAAACCCTCTGATGTCTTGACAGTACATTTTCTGCCCGCATCTGCAGATCGAGATCGATGGAACTGTGGTAAAGCGGAAGAGCCTGATCCGTTTTCATGGCACCGCTGAATAAACTGTCCAGCAGGTGAACCGCCGACCGTTGTCCGAGATGGTTCTTTTCCGACGGCAGGCTCTCCTGCACGGCCAGGTCCCGGGTTAGAGAATTGATGAATCCGTTCTCATGCAGACGGTTCAGCAGACGATTGCGCTTTGCGAGCAACAACGCCCTTCCTTTCCCAGGATTCAAGGAAGAGGGGGAATTGGGCAGGACGGCCAGCAGAGCGCTCTCTCCCCAGCTCAATTCGCCCAGAGGTCTCCCGAAATAGAGCCAGGAAGCCGACTCTGCTCCGACAATATTGCGCCCCATAGGAGCATGGATGGAGTACAATTTCAGAATGTCCCTTTTTGTATGCCTCAGTTCCAAACGAACCGCCAGCAGCGTTTCGTAAAGTTTGTTCAGCCAGGTCCGCGGAGCCCTGCGCCAGAGCCGGACCACCTGCATGGTCAGTGTACTGGCGCCACTGACACGCCCGCCTCCTTTGACATTCTGGAACAGG
>CAYMND010000528.1:0-2190 GCA_964391685.1 uncultured Clostridia bacterium
AATCGGTGACGAAGGCCAGGGGAATGAAGCAGAATTCACACTCCTTGGCCAGTTTGGCTTCGGGGGCCTGGGTCATGCCGATAATGGAGAAACCGAGCTGACGGTAGGCCAAGGATTCGGCCTTCGATGAGAATTGGGGGCCTTCCATATTGAAATAGGTACCTCCCAGGTGGCTGGGTATGTTCAGCTCCCCGGCCAGATCGAATGCGGTCCGGCTGCCTCGGGGGCAGCAGGGTTCGGCCATGGATACGTGGGCGACAAGGCCTTCGGTGAAGAAGGTCTTGTCCCGCTTGAAGGTGTTGTCGAAATACTGGTCGGGGATGACCAGGTCGCGGGGGCGCATTTCCTCTTTCAGTGAGCCGACGGCGGTGATGGAAATGAGCGTCTCGACCCCCAGGGATTTCAGGGCGTAGAAGTTTGCCAGGTAGTTCAACTCGGAGGGGGAGATGGTGTGACCGATGCCGTGGCGGGCCAGAAAGACCACGGGGCGGCCGGAGTAGGTTCCGGCGTGGAGGGGGGCTGAAGGCTTGCCGAAAGGAGTATCCAATTCGATCTCCCTGACATCCGACAAACCGGGCAAGTTGTAAAAGCCGCTGCCGCCGATGACGGCGATGGGGTAACGATTCATGACAACCTCGTATGGATTCAGAATTTTTTATAAATTATAAATGAAAAACGGCTGATTTGCCCATTTCTGCGAAAAGAAAAAAAGGCCCGGAACAGAATCCCCTCTTCCGGGCCCTTTGAAGAGCCGGTAAAAAAGTATTCTTGGCTTTTACAGGAGCGAGGCACCGCCGCCGAAGGCCACGGCCCTGACAATGGTGTATATCAGGAAGTTGATGATGGCTAAGGCGACGAAAGATACAACGAGGAAGACGATCAGTTTGTCGGCTGGGATATCTCTGAGAAGTTTGATGCCCAGGTATAGCAGATATATGCTGTAGAACCCCGCCAGAATGGCCAGTGTGGCCAGTGAAGGAATGATGTACAGGACTCCGGCGACCCAACTGGCGGTCGTGGAGAAGATGACGATCTTCAGGTAGGCGTTGAGGTCTTTGGTTCCGCCGAAGGAGGGTGCCAGGGCATCGAGAACAAAGGCGAAAAGGTAGGCGCCGGCCAGACTCAGGACATAGGTCAGTACGGCCCATACCAGAGCGTTTCCGATGGGTACGCGGATTCTTCCCAGAACACCCAGTGAATAACCAACCACCACGTTTCCGATGAAACCGAAAACTGCCGGTATGGCGGCCAGAAATATGGCGTACTTGGTGAAGAGATCGGCGGGAGTGTACGTTTCACCCTTGATTTTTTCCCACTCCTCCGCAGGTTTCAGAAGAATATTCTTGGCTCGATCAATCCAGTTCATATAACCTCCTTTGACTCGTTGAAAATATACGATAATGAAAAAGAAAACTGTTGTCAATGGCGCAATCGGGTCTATTTCGAGCAAAATGACGTTGTTTGGGTTGAAAAACCGCAACTACATCCAACCGGGGTGGTTTATGGTGTCGGTATGCTTCTTCAAGGGCCCAGTTTCCGCTTGTTGATATAAACAGGTTCATTGGTCTTTCAACCCGGGTGTCTCGTTTATCACGGCCTTGATTTCCAAGCCTTCATGTTCAAAGGTCATGCCGAAACTGACCTCCCGGGCCCACTGCTTCAAAGGGTCGAATTCCATCGGCATTCTGGGGGACAGAGGTGAGCCGAAGATCCTGGATTGGTAGCCGCCCAGTTCCTCGTTCCATTGAAATCCCTGTCCTCCGGGGCAAAGGGGCTCGACGCCCCAGTGCTGCCTGAAGAGACTCAGGACGTCTTGGTTGTGGAAACGTCTGCGGTATTCGTTTAAAACCGGCAGCACCGACCAAGAACGGCTGCGCATTTCCGATAGAGAGCTCTGCCTGGCCAAAGAGAAAATCAGATCCATCAATTTGGGGCGGACGATCAGGCTGGCGCTTTTTCCGGGCCAGGGGAAGGAGGTGTTGCGCTCGACTTTTCTCCGGGCGAAGAATTGTTCCACCACATCCGCTGAAAGGGTCAGCAGGAAGGTGTCCGGCGTGGTGGCGTAATGAATGCGCAGGGAGGAGAAGTTTTTGCCGCCGTCATTTTTCGACGGCCGGATGGTCACGAAGGGGTCACCCGTTTTTGTCCGCCGTTCTTCCCAAACGAGCATTCCCGGGGCGCTCTGTTCGA
>CAYMND010000529.1:0-2168 GCA_964391685.1 uncultured Clostridia bacterium
TGTGGGCCGTTTTACGGGGCTCGACATGAAATCTTACGGCATGGCTCGGACAGGGGAGGACACCGGCCATCAGGTTGAGCAGAGTGGTCTTCCCGGCTCCGTTGGCTCCGGCGAAGAGGATCATCTCCCCCCGAGGGACACTGAGTGTGATCTCCTCGAGTGCTGGTTTCCGTCCGTAGGAGAAGTGCAGCGATTCGATGGTCAGCAATGGATCACTCATGGTTGAACTCCTTGAATAGATTGACCAGGGTTTCCCGATCGGCACCCAGGCCGGCGGCGAGCTGCAGGAATTCGTCGAAGGCCTGGCGGATGAGTTGCTCCCGAATGGGATCGAGGCGGGTGGAAGCACCGGTCTTTACGATATTGCCGCTCCCCGGGCGGCTTTCGATGACTCCGGCCTCTTTCAGCTCGTTGTAGGCCCGGGCGACGGTATTGGGGTTGACCCGCAGGATCTTGGCCAGTTCCCGGATGGGAGGCAGCGGTGATCCTCCCTTCAGCTGATCGGCCAGGATGGCTCGCCGCAGCCATTCTACAATCTGTTGATACGGTGGAACTCTTGAAAAAGAGTCGATTTGAAGAGGTTTTAAGTTTTTCATGTCTCCAACTGTACTAATAAGATAATACAAATAATTTGCAAAGTCAAGAAAAAAAGCAAAAAAAAGGGTATCGACTCCTTCGGAGGTTATATTCCGTGAATTTCTTGATTTTTCCCGGCGGATGGTTTATCCTTTCTCTTCATTTTTCACAGGTCAATCCGACCGGTAAAAAGGAAAAACCGTCGATGAGTGATCAATTACATGCAGCGGCCGCAAAACCGGGCACCGAAGGGTATATGTGTCAAGACGGCATTGTCAGCGCCATTGATCCCGATGATCCCATGAAGGGGGAAGTGACCATCCAGAGCCGGTCGGCCTGTGCCGCCTGTCATGCCAAGGGTGCCTGCACCAGCCTGGACAGCGAAGAGAAGGTGCTGTCGGTGCTCTTTCAGGATTCCGGAATTGCAGTGGGTGACCGGGTCCGGATTATGATGAAGGACTCACTCGGCCTGCAGGCCCTGCTGCTGGCCATGGTCATTCCGCTGTTTCTGCTGATGAGCTCGGTTCTGGTTTTCTACTTTTTTCTCCATTTTTCGGAATCGAATTCCGCCCTGCTGGGTATTGCCTGTCTGGTTCCCTACTACCTGACCCTGAGACTTTTTCGGCGGCGTTTTTCCAGGAAATTTATCATACATGCCTGTAAGTTTTAGTTTTTTCAAGCAAAAGAGGTGAACAACGTGAATTCGGTGATTATCTACTCGGTGGTGACGATGGGGATTGTCGCGGCTTCCGCGGCGATGATTCTCTATTTTGTAGCCAAGAAGTTCAGAGTGGATGAGGATCCCCGCATCGACAAGGTGGCGGAGCTTCTGCCCGGTGCCAATTGCGGCGGCTGCGGTTACCCCGGCTGTCGCGGCATGGCCGAGGCATTGGTCAGCGCTGCCGATCAGGGGGATATCTCGGCACTCCTCTGTCCGCCCGGAGGCAACGAGACCATGGGCAAGATCGCGGAGTTTCTCGGCCTTTCCGCCGGAAACACCGAACCGACTGTGGCGGTTGTCCGTTGTCAGGGCAGTTGCGAACACGCTCCGGCGAAACTGAAATATGACGGTCCTGAAAAATGCGCCGTGGCTCACGCGTTGTTTGCCGGAGAAAACGGCTGCGCCTATGGCTGTCTGGGGCTTGGCGACTGTGTCTCGGCCTGCAAGTTCGGTGCCCTGGTGATCGACGAAAAGACCGGCCTGCCGGTAGTGGATGCGGAAAAGTGCGTCAGCTGCGGTGCCTGCGTCAAGGCCTGTCCGAGAAAGATCATCGAGATGCGTCCCAGGGGCCGCAAGGATCGCCGGGTCTGGATCTCCTGCATGAACCGGGAGAAGGGTGCGGTGGCCAGAAAAAACTGTGCCGTGGCCTGCATCGGCTGCGGAAAATGTGCCAAGACCTGTCCGGAAAAGGTTCAGGCCATTACCGTAGAGAACAATCTGGCCTATATCGACACCAAGAAATGCATCGCCTGCGGCATGTGCGTGACCGTGTGTCCGACCGGAGCCATCCTGGCTACTTTCGAACCGCCGAAGCCGAAAGTCAAAGAGGCGGAACCGAAGCAGGCAGCGGCCGAAAGCACGGCCGTGAAGG
>CAYMND010000530.1:0-2156 GCA_964391685.1 uncultured Clostridia bacterium
GGGTGAGTTACTTTTCTCGTCCATATACCCAGATTTTTTTCCAGCATTTCGTCTAGGCTTGGAAGGTCTGGAAATCGTTTTTCCCGGTAGATCCCCAAGAGCCATTCCAGCCAACCCTTTTCGTCCCGGTTTTCCGAATACTCCTGCTCTACGCCCAGGTGAGCTGCGATTCGTCGTCCGATTTCAAAATCGCTCAAACACTCTCCCGGTGGATCCACGAGCTTGGGAAGCAAAAGGAGTTCTTCGGAATATTTCCATCCGTCGTTGACGCCCCAGGTTTCAAAGTGCATGCATACGGGAAGAACCAGGTCAGCGAAACGAGCGGATGGGGTCAGAAACTGGTCCTGAACTGCAATGAACTCTACCCGTTTTTCGTCACGAAGAATTTGGGCGGTTCGATTGATGTTGGCATGCTGGTTGATGAGAATGTTGCTGGCCACAGACCAAATCAGTTTCACCGGATGCCGGAGCTTTTCGGTACCCGTCAGACCGTCCTGGGCTCCAAGTTCCGGCCCTCTGAGCACGGCTTCGGTCCATAGAAATACCGGTATGGCTGCTTTGATCGGGTTCTCGCCAACCGGAAAGGTGTTCCACAAGCCGCCGCCGTCATCGGCCTGTTTGGCCAGTCCGGATGCCCAACCGCCAGGAAGACCGATGTTTCCGGTAATGGCCGCCAGTGTACAACCGGCGCGTACAACCTGTTCGCCGTAGGCTCTCCGCTGCATGCCATATCCCTGATAGAGAACGGAAGGCGTAATGGTTGCATATTCTCTGGCAATTCGCTGTATGGTTTCGCGGGGAACGGCACAGATCTCCTCAGCCCATTCGGGTGTTTTGGGGATCTTGTCCCGTGTTCCCATAACATATTCGAGGAAGCTTTCTGCGTCCTTTGCCTCCGGTGGCATGGTTTCGGGATCAAATCCCATGCAATGCCGATGAATGAAATCAAGGTCCAAAAGCTTTTCCTTCATCATGACGTAGACCATCGCGGTCATCATGGCGGTATCGGTGCCGGGGCGTATGGGGATCCATTCGTCAGCCAGTGATGCAGCGGAAAGGCTCATCCTGGGGTCGATACAGACGATCCGGGTTCCCTTTTCCCGGGCCAGCCGCAGCAGATAGTCCGTGTTGGTTCCGTCCCTCATTTCGGCCGGATTCCAGCCCCACATGAGAATATAGCGACTGTTGAGCCAATCCTGTCGCTGGTTTCCGGTTTCAAGGGTGCCAAACATCAAGGGCGTGGCGACATTGATGGCGCCCCAGGAATAGCTGTTGGTAACATTCAGTGAACCCCCGCTGAGGTTCAATACTCTTCTGGCCGTCCAGGATCCGTTGATCTGGGAATAAGAGCCGGTACCGTAAGGAACCAGGATCGCTTCACTACCGTATTCTCGCCGGACTCTCGTGATCTCCCCGGCAAGCAGGTCCACGGCTTCTTCCCATGAGATTCTTTTGAATTTACCGCCTCCCCTCGGGCCGACCCGTTTCAGTGGGAAAAGCAATCGGTCTGGATGGTATTGCCGTTGCAGGTAAGCCCGACCTCGGGCGCAAGCCACGAGGCGAGGCGCTTCCACTGGATCTTCCCGGCGGTCATCTGTTTCCAGTTTGATCACCCGGCCGTTCTCAATGTGAGCCACCAGCAGGCAGCGTCCGCCGCAATTGTGCGCTGGGCAGGAAGTGCGGATTTTTCTGATGTTTGGAGTCATGGTTTTTGTGATTATATTGTGCCCGGGGAAAAAAGAAAAGAGGTCTCCAAGATCAGGGCTGTAAATCGGTCACACCTTTGTTACAATCATCATCAAAAGCAATATGTTTGAAGGAGTGAAAATGAAGCCGATCGTTCTTGGGGTGGATATTGGCGGAACCAACACTCGTTTGGGCTTTGTAGATGCAAAGGGAAATGTTCTTTCCAAACGGAAAATGTCGACGCAGGGAACCGAGGCACCCGAATTGCTCTGGCAAAGGATTTGGAAGGAATCAGAATGCGTATGGCAAGATCTTGAGGAAACTGGTCGGGTTGAGACGGGCGATTGGGTTGGAATCGGAATCGGAGCCCCCAACGCCCACAGTGGCAGAGGGAGCGTAGAGCATCCGCCGAACTTGAATTGGGGTTTCGTTGATTTTCTGGGCATTGTGTCCCGGTACAGCAGTCTTCC
>CAYMND010000531.1:0-2152 GCA_964391685.1 uncultured Clostridia bacterium
AAAGGATTTCCTGTCTTCATCGACTCCATTATACACCATCCCCTCAAAACCCTAAACGCAGGTTCCGGAGCCATTGTTCCCAGACTCTTGCCTCAATCCCGTTTTTCTGCTACCGTGCAGGGCAGAATGAACACAATATACCACCTGGGACTCGGCAGCAACCTGGGCGACAGGCAGGAAAATCTCCTGACTGGACTGAAATTCCTGGCTCGTAACGGCATCATCCACACTGTTTCTTCAGTTTTTATCACCAAACCGTTCGGAGTACCTGTTCCCTGCCCCGATTTTTATAACATGGCAATCAGATTCGAATCCCGGCTCTCCCCCCTGCGTCTTTTGTGCCTATGCAAAGCCATTGAACACCGATGCGGTCGTCCCCCGGACAGCCACAACCAACCACGCACACTTGACATCGACATCCTCTTGGCAGGGGAGCTTCGGCTGCAGACCCCCATGCTTCGAATACCACATCCCGAAATCTGCAACCGCGCCTTCGTTCTGCTGCCACTGCTGGAAATTGACTCCGACCTCAATGACCCCTTCAGCGGCAAGAGCTATCGCTCTTTCATGGACAAGCGGAAAGAAAGCATCATCCAGGACCGCTTCCGATTACCCGTAGATTGTATCACCGACAGATGATTCTCCGCTGTCTTCTCCCAGAAAACGGACATGAAGCTGAACGACACCCTTCCGCCCCAGACTGATCAGAACGTCTTCGCTGATCCGACATTCTTCGACGGCCTCTCCATGAAGATATGTGCCATTGGTGGAGTCGTTGTCACGCAGCAGCACTTCGCTGGCGGAAACCAGAAAAGTACAGTGCGATTTGGAAACAATCAGTTCTGAGATGACCAGCTCGACCTGACTCGGATCCCTTCCGACGAGCAACCGGCCCGGATAAAGAGGAACCGTCTGCTCCTTCATCCCGTTGATCAGCACATCGATTTCTGCAATCCGCTTTGAGGAAGCGGTTTGTTTCTGTGTGTCGGAGATCAACTGTCCGGGTCCTGCATCTCCTTCATTCTCCAGTATTTCCTCTATCAGCTTGTCTTCACTATCGTTTTTATCATCCCCTTTCCGTCGAAATAAATTCTTCAGCATCTCACTCCTCCTCGAACAACTCACCTAAAAAGTCAGAAAACCGCTTGACATCATGGTCATCACGACTCCAGTCAAGCAGAAACAGGTCGCGCTGTATTTTCCCTTTTTTATCCCTCCGGCTGAGCAACAACTGCTTCCCTCTCGCGGAGGCGGCAACCAGTTCACCTGTTATAATAACAAAATTATGCTGCGATTTCGAGATTGAATCATATTGTATCAGCTTTTTCCGAATCACCAAGACACCAACACACCCGCGTGTCACAAATCCATGGGCATGGGCCGCTTTGATTCGAATTTCGCCCCCTCCGTCCAGAGCCCGGAGCCAAAGAGCCTCTCCCTGCTTGTATTTCCCGGAAAAAAACTTTACGCTGCCTGCCAGGCTCAACGCCCGGGGTGAAGAATTGCGCTTGACCAGGTTGTCCGCCATCCGCTCCGCCATGGCCGGCCGGTTGTCACTCATCAACTTCTGCACACGTCGCAGATTCTCTTCAAATCGGAATCTCTGCTGCGGATCCTGCTCTCTGCCTTCATCCGCTTCTTTTCCGTTTTTACTGGCGGCTTCTGATTCCGGTCCGGTTTCCGCATGATCCAAAGGGATCTTCTTTTCTTGCGTTTTTTGCTGTTTTACCGCGTTTTTTTTCTCCACAATCGGAACATCACCCACTGTGCGCACCGGATCCTCTCTGGTGACCGAAGTCGCAAAAGCGTCAACAGAGGGCTTCTCCGCCTCCGGTTTCCCGGATGTCTCCTCGGTCTGCCGAGCCTCTTCCTGCCAGGTGACACCTCCTTTTCTCAACACAAGTACCAGCAGAAGGGCGGCCAGGGGAATCAGCACCCAAAGCAAGGCGTACAGGCGGTGCCGTACTTTTTTCCGTTTCTGGTTCGGAGCACTACTGCTTTGAGTATAATATGGTTCGACCGCCTTTAAGTCCTGAATCATCTCCTGTGCGGAGGCGTATCGCTTCTCTCTCTTTTTAGCCAGCCCCTTGAGAAGTATCCGTTCCAGCTGCCGGTTGATCTGATTGTTGAAGAGAGAAGGTCTCGGGGGAGG
>CAYMND010000532.1:0-2148 GCA_964391685.1 uncultured Clostridia bacterium
GCTGATGGACAACTCGATCAAATTCGGTTTTGAAGACGAAGCGTTGAAAACCTGGATCACCGATGACATCGCCGTCATCGAACTCAAGGGATGCGTGTACGGTACCATCACCGACCTGGCGGAGAGCGGCAGGCTGCTTTCCTTTTTTCACGCCGCCGAGGTGAATCCCGAATTGACCATGCTGATGCTGTCCGCTTCTGCCGATTGTTTTTCCGCCGAAAAATTCATGACTTTTTTCGAGAAGATCAAACCCAGGGGAAACGGTGTTTCCCTGACGGCCGACGAGATCGAGTCGCGCAACCAGCGGTTGCGCTATTCCCATGTTCTCAACCGGGTGGTCACCCAGTTGGCCGGTTTCAGAAAGATCTCGGTTGTCACGTTTCGCGGATGTGTGGTGACCCCGTTTTTCGGTACCTCCCTGGCCGCCGATATCCGTTTTGTTACGCCGGACATGTATTTCGATCCGGCCCATGTGCGTCTCGGAATACATCCCGGTGGTGCCCTGCCGTTCTTCCTGCCGCTCTATATCGGGTACGGCCGGGCCGCAGAGATTCTGTTCAGCGGTGAAACTCTTCCGGCACAGGAACTCGTGCAGCTGGGGCTGGTCAACGCGGTGATTCCCGAAGACGGCTTTCTGGAAGCCTGCATCGAGAGGCTCAAGGCGTTTTCCCGTTCTCACGACCGTAAGATGCTGCTGTCCACCAAAATGCTGCTGGGAGATGCCCGAAGAGGTCTGAGCCGCTATCTGGATCGGGAGACGGCGTTGATTGTTTGAAGAAGAAGGTCGAAAGTCGAAAGTCGAAGGTCGAAGGTCGAAAAGTCAAAAGTCGAAGGTCGAAGGTCGAAAAGTCAAAAGTCGAAGGTCGAAGGTCGAAGGTCGAAAGTCGAAAAGTCACAGGTGGAAAACAGTTTCTCTTTCTGGTATAGCTGTATCATCCAATCTGGTGGAGGGTGAAATGGACAAACAGCTGAAGCCTTTGTCGGAAATCGTTGCCCTGAACACGGACCTGTTGCTGAACTGTCTGGCCGGATTATCGGAAACCGATGCCGTGGTACGGCCGATGAAAGGAATCAACAGCATTTCCTTTCTGGCTGTCCACATCATCGACGCCCGCTTTTTCATGGCCAAAATGCTGAGACGGCCGTTGAAAAATCCGTTGCAGGCCACCCTGGCCGATGTGCAGACCATCGACGAGGTCGGTTCGCTGCCCCCCCTGGACGAGTTGAAGGCGTATTGGCGGACCGTGAGCCGGCAGGTCATGACCGCCCTGGAGGAAGTGAAAGGTGATCTTCTGAAGGAAAAAGCACCGAGCCCCTTTCCCGTTGCCGACGAATCGATCCTGGGCGGATTGTTTTTCCTGGTTCAGCACGAATCCTATCATATCGGCCAGATGGCGATTCTGCGCAAGGGGCTGGGATTCAACGCCATGAGCTACGAAAGGATGGAATGATTCCACGGTTACGACGTAGGAAGATTCCGTTTCAAAGGCGTACGGATGCCAGCTTCTCCATGGCCGGGGCCAGCTGGTCGTCGGAAAGGCAGCCGAAGCTGATGCGCAGATGGGCCTCTCCGCTTTCTCCGAAGGCCGAACCGGGAATGGTGCCGATGCCGTATCTTTCCAGCAGAATCCGGGCCGCGTCGTCGCCGGTGGTCCCCGGGCAGGCAGCCAGGGTGAAGAATCCGCCGCCTGCGTCCCGCCATTGAAGACCCTGCGCAAGGTTCAGGGCTTCCCGGCACAGGTGGAGGCGTTTCTGGACCTCGAGGGCTTTTTCCGCGGTATAATCCGGAACCTTCAGGCATTCCTCCATGAGCAGCTGAGCCGGAGTCGGAGCGCAGATCACCGCCGAATCCTGAACCTTGAGGGCCTGTTCCAGCAGTTCACGGGAAGCGAACAGGTACCCCAGACGCCAGCCGGAAATACCGAGGCTTTTGGAAAAACTACCCAGGGTGATGACACGGTCCTCCTTGCGTTCCATCCAGGGGTGCCGGAAAGAACCGGAGAAATTGAATCGTTCGTAGGTCTCGTCCAGAATCAGGTAACATCCCGTCGAGGCGGTCATTTCCACCAGCCGTTTCATCTCTCCGTCGTCGAGCACGGCTCCGGTGGGATTACCCGGGTTCACCAGGACCAGAGCCCGGGCACTGCG
>CAYMND010000533.1:0-2145 GCA_964391685.1 uncultured Clostridia bacterium
CCGGAGCAAAACCGACGACTGCATGCCGTACGACACCAGCACGGCCAAAATCGTCAAACGCCTGCAGGAGCATGAGCAGAAGACCGTGCCGGTCATCGAGAAATACCAGCAGCTGCACGGCGTCACGCACATTGACGGTCGCGGCTCCTTCGCCACGGTATTCGAACGGATCGTTGCCGAGGTGGAAGCGGCGTTCAAGAGTATGAGGTGAGGGACAGGGGGGTATTTCGGGTTAAACCACGCTTAGAATCAACGAGAGCCAGACCGGATCGATTGTTCCCATCAGGTTCCGCCAGGGATCGGGGTGCTCTTCCTCACCGGGCAGGAGAGCGCGGATTCTTCGCTGCAGGGGATCGAGATTGCGTTTCACGTTGCTGAGCATGACCAGCGTGTAGTCTGTGTCGAGATTTCGAAAAATACAGGTTGAAAAGCTGTTCCAGCGGCCGTAATGGAAAACCACCCTCTCATCGGGATTGTTCTCAATGCGAAAGCCGAAACCGTATTGCCAATGTCTTCCGTTGCGCAGCGTCAACGGTTGAAATGCCTGTTGCAGGGTCTCGGATGAAACCAAGGCGCTTTGGTAGAGCGCCCGATCCCATTTGAGCATATCTTCAACAGTGGAGTAGATCCCCTTGTCTCCGTATACCTCTTCGTGAAGGGTTTCCGCAGTTGGAGCCCAACGGCGGCGGAACCGGTGATGACCGATCATCTGTCGATCCCCCCGGCGATTGTGCGTCGGAGAATAGAGGTAGGTGTCCCACATGCCCAGGGGTACAAAAATCTCCTCATCGAGAAACTGTCCGAATTCCTTGCCGCTCAGACGTTCCACCAGCAGAGCCAGCATTGCGTACCCGGTGTTGCTGTAATCGAAACGCCTCCCGGGAGTGAAGTACAGCCCGGGTTTGTACTTGACCATCATGCGCAGCACATCCTCATTATCCGGCAGATCGTCCGGTTTCCAGTATCTCTCCATGAGATACATGTAATTCGGCATGCCGGCTGTATGATTCAGCAGTTGGCGAACGGTCACCATGGGATACGGAAACTCCGGAATATGGCTCACCAACAGGTCATCGTAGTCCAGCACATTCCGCTCGGCGAGCATCATCACCGCCATTGCGGTGAACTGCTTGCTCACCGAGGCCAGCTGAAACTGATCGTCGATTTCTATCGGCTGTCGAGTGTTGAAATCCGCCATGCCGAAACTACCACGGTACAGGACCTCTCCGCGCCGGGCCACAGCCACTGTTCCGTTGAAATTCTGCATACGGAGCAGCCGGTCGATCTGGTCACAGACGGGATCCGGAAGTTCCGGGCCAATCAGAAGAGATTTCACACGATCGATCTGTACAGGGAGCGTCGCCGGGATCGGCGATTCAGCGGTTTTGACGGATTCGATTCCGCCTGCTTTCCTGTTTTGGGAATCCGGAGAATAGAGCAGGGTACCGAGTGAAATGAACAGTGCAATCAGAAGTCCCTGTTTCAGGTGCCGAACCATTATCAATCAGCCAACTTCACAACCTGGTTGAATCTACCGGGACAAAGTCAGCCGTTTCTTTGCCCGGCGAATGTTGATTATACTCCTTTCCAGGCTCGGACTCAAGGATCGGCTTCGACCAAACTCCCCAGACCGATCCCCAGCAGCCGTACCCGTCTCTTTCCCGCATCGGTCAAGTGCAGCAGATGCAGCCCCAGATGCAACAGGCGGCTTTCGTCTCCTACCGGATCATCCACGGACTTCGAACGGGTGACCGTGGAGAAGTCGGCGTACCGAACCTTGACGGTCACTCTCCGCCCGGAGATGTTCAGCTTGTTCATCTGTTTCCAGAGGCGGGCCGTCTGGGTGGCCAGAGAGTAACGGATCTGCTCCATATTGACCAGATCCCGTTCGAAGGTCTCCTCGACACTCAGAGATTTGCGTTCATGTTCGGGGCATACCGGCCGGTCGTCGATCCCCCGGCAGATATTGAAAAAATACTCCCCCATCTTGCCGAAGTGCCGGTCAAGGGTCTCCCGTGCCAGCAGACGCAATTCCGCTCCGTTGTGAACTCCCATCTCCTGCATGATTTTCTCGGTTGCCGGACCGACACCGTAGAACCGGCGGATGGGCAGTGCGTCGATGAAAGCCTGGGCTCCGGCCGGAGT
>CAYMND010000534.1:0-2138 GCA_964391685.1 uncultured Clostridia bacterium
TCTCGAACTGCTTGAGGAATCGTTCGCGGATCTTCTGTTTCTTGGCTTCGTCATACATATCCTCATGAATGTCGATGACCTCATCGATATCCTTGATGCCTTCGAGGACGTCACGGCCCAGCTCGATAACCGAATTGAGGACGATATTGGTTTTTGACAGGGCTTTGATGACTTTTTTTTCTCCCCGTTCGATGCGTTTGGCAATCTTGATCTCCTCGTTGCGGGAGAGGAGATTGACATTGCCCATTTCACGGAGATATTGTCGAACCGGATCGCCGACAATCTCGTTCTTGTCGTCCCCGGGGCGGACAGCCTTGCTCTTGGGGACTTTGACGATACGGATCTCATGTTCCTTGAGGAAGCGGGACAGCGGCTTGCGGAATTGCTTGAGATTGTCTTCTCCTTCAAAAAGATTCAATATGTAAGTGTTTTCCACGATGCCGAAATTCTTCTTTGCTCTTTTCAGGATCGCCTTGAGCTCTTTTTTGTAGTCATCCTGGAACGAGCCGTACAGCTGTTCCCGGTCCCGTTTGTTACAGGGCTGCTGTCGGATGATCTTGATCTTCTCTGTCAGCAGACGACTTTCAATCTCGGCCTTGTGCTCGGTCAGGTTGTTGTCACTGATGAAACTGAGAAAATCGTCCCGCTTGATGGCGCCTTCATTGTCTCTGGCCATCTCCAGCAGTTCATCCAGGATGGGTTTGGAAAGATCGAACTCCTGGTTTTTCTGCCTGGTTGCCGGTCTTTCCACTTTAGAACTTTTTTTACTGTCCAACTAGGACCTCCTGACCGTTCCTTCACAGGAACGGGGTGTCGTCTGTCTATTGTGACGTATTGTCTTGATAAATTGGCTTTTTTTCTGCATCAGATCGTGAATCCGGGTAGTGTCCCCATTCTGTTCGGCCATATGGATCTGACGATTCAGCATGTCAATTCGCTTCCTGTTGAGCCGGTCCACAAAAAGGAGGAGGCATTTTTCCAGAATGGGCTCTGCTTCTCCGGGACTGGAACAGGGTGTGAATGTCTGGTCTGTCACCCGTCGGACCAGATGGCGGTCCGCTTCCTTCAGGCGGCTCAGCAGCTGGGTGGTGAAGTGGATGCGGTCGATCGGATGAGGGCTCTGTCCGTTCCCGGTTTGAAACATGGTTTCGAGGATGTGTCCGATGGAAAGGCTGCCAAGCAGGTCTTGATCGAACAGAGGTCGCACCTGGTCGATTTTCTCGGGGTAGGTGAGCAGCACTTTCAGGAAATCGGCTTCACCCAGAGTCAGGCTTTGCGATGCTGTTTTTGCGAAGGGTTTTTCTCCCTGGTTTGAGGGGAAATATCGTCTGATTTCATTGAACGGGATATCGAAAAAATCCTCACATTTCTTGAGCAGGTCGATGCGGACCAAACGGTCATCGACCTTTTGTATGACGGGCGCCAGATTCTGAACGGCTCGACTTTTCGAAACCGGATCTCTCAGGTCCGAAGATTCCGCCAGGCGCTGCAACAGGAAGCGGAACCCCTCGACACTCTGTTCCATCTGCTTCGTGAACGCCTCGGGGCCGAGCTTACGGACGGCTTCATCGGGATCCTTGACCGTCTTGAGTTGCACCACCCGGCTGCTGACCTGGTGGGCCAGCAACTTTTCGACGGCGGATGCCGCCGCCTTCTGTCCGGCCGTGTCGGCATCGTAACAGATGTACACCAGATCGGAAAAACGTTTGATCAGATATGCCTGCTCATCGGTCAGAGCGGTTCCCAGGCTGGCGACGACGTTGCGTATACCGTGCTGAAACAGGGAGATCTGGTCGAAATAGCCCTCCACCAGAATCAGGGAATGTTCCGCACGAACGTGCTGGCGGGCCAGATTGAAGGCGAACAGGTGATGTCCCTTCTTATACAGAGGCGTTTCCGGGGAATTGATGTACTTCGCCGGCTGATCGTCCAGAGCCCGGCCGCCGAAAGCCATAACCTTGTCGTTCATGGAGAGGATGGGGATGATGATGCGGTTGCGGAAGCGGTCGTATGTCCTGCCCTGCTCCGAGGTCGCCAGAAGTCCCATGTCGACGCACTGGCGTACGGGAAGCCCCTGTTTCTCGAGATGGTTGCGCAGGCCGTCCCACTGGTTGGGGGCCAGTCCCAAGGAGAAGGTC
>CAYMND010000535.1:0-2131 GCA_964391685.1 uncultured Clostridia bacterium
TCGGCCTGGCCGATTCACTTCTCGACGGCATCGCAGGTCAACTGCCCATGGCCGCACAAAAGAATCTGGCCATGATCGCCATGAGCGGGAGGCGCCTGGCCAATCTGGTAAACGACATCCTCGATTTTTCCAAACTGAAGCACAAGGACATTCAGCTGAATTTGAAAGCCCTTGATCTCCACTCAATCGTTGAAGTGGTCATCGCCATTGTGAAAAGTTCCCAGAAGACAAAAGGAGTCGAAATAATAAACCGCATCACAGAAACCGTTCCGGCGATTCTGGCGGATGAAAACCGGATGCAACAGATTTTCTACAACCTGATCGGCAACGCCGTAAAATTCACCGAAAAAGGAGTCATCGATATCAGTTCCCAGATTCAAGATCATTTTATGAAGATCATGGTGCGCGATACCGGTATCGGCATTCCGGATGACAAGATCGACCACATCTTCGATTCCTTCGAACAGGTTGACGGATCTATTGAACGTGAATACGGAGGCACCGGTCTCGGACTCACGGTCACCAAAAAACTGGTGGAACTCCACGGGGGAAATATCCAGGTCATATCGCAACCCGGTATCGGAAGCGAGTTCAGCTTTTCCATCCCCCTGGCTTTGGAAACGGACGAAGCGGCCGTACTCGACAGCCAAAGTCAGGAAATATTTGTCACTCGTCCGGAGGAATGGGACGACTTCGACAAGGATGGCAAAGAGAACAACGTTCCGGACAGACAGCCGGGAGATACCGTCAGCCCGAATATACTCATCGTCGACGATGAACCGGTGAACCTTCAAGTGCTCCGAAATCATCTTGCATTGCAAAATTTCAACGTCATCCAGGTCACAGGCGGCCAGGAGGCTCTGGAAGAAATCGAAAAAGCATCCCATGAAAACAGATTGTTCGACATCGTCATCCTGGATGTCATGATGCCCAGAATGTCTGGATACGAGGTATGTAAGAAGTTGCGTGCGAAATTTCCGGCACAGAAACTCCCGGTGATGATGCTCACCGCCAAGAACAGGGTGGAAGATCTGATCGTGGGCTTCGATTCCGGAGCCGACGATTACATCACCAAACCGATCACCAAAGCGGAACTTCTGGCCAGAATTCGGAATCAGTATCGGCTCAAGTCGCTCAGCGACGAGCACGACCAGATTATGGAGCAGCTGAAAGAGGCCAATGAACGGGTACAACTGGTTATGAACTACCTGAAAAGCATTCTGAATTCGATGCCTTCGGCTGTGGTCAGTCTGGATAATGAGTGCCGGATCACCATGCTCAACAAAAAAGCCGAAGAGTTGATGAATGACCAAAACAACCAGCCCATCGGCCGCATGATCACAGAACTGCTCCCGGAACGGTTTCCCGACTTGAAATTGGTCAAGGACAGTATCGAAAACCAGAGAGTGAATGTCATTACAAATCGGAAGGTGAAACTTGACGAGCGTACGGAGATCGATGATATTGTCATCTTTCCGCTCAGTTCGGAGAAAACACCGGGGGCGGTGATCCGTATCGACGATGTCACCCAGCAGCACAATTTGGAACAGCAGGTGAGTCAGGCTCAGAAAATGGAGGCCATCGGGCAGTTGACCGGCGGAATCGCTCATGACTTCAACAATATGCTATCCGGCATTATGGGAGCTGCCGAACTCCTCAAAAGATCCTCCGGGATGAATGAACAACAGCAGAAAATGGTCAACTTGATCTTCGACACCTCCACTCGGGCGGCTGAACTGACCTCAAAATTACTGACTTTCGGCAGGAAAAACCCGATGAACATGCAGCAGGTGAACATGCACGCCATCATTACGACCTCAAAGGAAATACTGGAACGCAGTATCGATAAAAAGATCCAGATCACAACCGATCTGAACGCCAAAGAATCGAACCTGATCGGAGACAATTCAAGTCTGCAGAGCGTCATCCTCAACATGGGAATCAATGCCGCCCACGCAATGAAAGACGGAGGAAACCTCAATATATCGACACGAAATATCGATCTCGACGAGCTTTATTGCCGATTGAGCTCATTCGATCTGACCCCGGGAAGCTACCTCGAAATCGAAATACGGGATACCGGTTGCGGAATACCCCAGGAAAATCTCATCAAGATATTCGAACCCTTCTT
>CAYMND010000536.1:0-2130 GCA_964391685.1 uncultured Clostridia bacterium
CGTTTTCCGGACAGACAATGGGTCCGGTACAGTCCGTTGAAAAAGGCGGCGGCGTTTCGACCCAGCGAACGGTTCAGATATCCGCCCTCCTGAACGACGAGGGTCGGCAGGGAAAGGCGACCGAAAACCGCGCCCATCTCCCTGAAATCGGTGGAGCCCAGAAGCCAGTCTCCGGTGGGGTCCCCCCGGGCCGTGTCGAATCCGAGACAGACGACCAGATAGGAGGGAGAAAAGCGGCCGACTTTCTGCATCGCCAGTTTGAGCTCTTCCAGGTATTGCCGACCGGTCACGTTACCGGCCAGAGGACTGTTGAGGTTGTATCCCTTTCCTTCCCCATCCCCTCTCTCTTCCCGAAAGCCGGAAAAATAGGGGTACGCCTCCCGGGGGTGGCGGTGCAGGGAGACCGTCAGAACATCTCTGCGGGAATAAAAGATCTCTTGTTGCCCGTTGCCGTGATGATAGTCGACATCGACGACCGCCACCCGACCGTAACGGCTCAGGAACTGGGCGGCAACGGCCGCATTGTTGAAATAGCAGAATCCGCCGACAAGTTCCCGTTCGGCGTGATGTCCCGGAGGCCGAACCAGTGCGTAGACCAGATTGTTCCCCTCCAGAATCAGCTCCGCGGCGGTCAGACAGCAGTTTACCGCAGCCCGGGCCGCCTTGAAGGAGTTTTCATGTATCGGGGTGTAGCTGTCATAGATATAAAATCCCGCATGAGCCGGTGATTCTCCGTCGGGCCTGGTTTTGACACGATCCGGATAGATATTCGGGTAGATCGCTCCGAAGCCGGCCGATTTTTCGCAGGCTTTTTTCAGATAGGAAACGTAGCGTTCGCTGTGAACCGCCAGCAAATAGCGATCGGGATAAGTCCTGACCTCGACGGTCCGGAAGAAAGGCAGGGCATTCAACCCCTTCAGGATCGCCTCGACCCGTACCGGCGCCTCGACGTAACCGCGCTCCCGGACATGAAGAATATCGTGACGTGAATTGACAACCAGCAATATCTTTTTCTGGCGATCCAGGGTCAGGCCGGACAGATCCACCGGAGTTTCCCTGGAATAGCGAATTTTTCGAACCTGTACCGGATCGTCCGAGATGCTGTCCAGCACCATTTTCAGATATCGGGATGAACAGACCCCCTTGTGAACCCTCATCAGAATGGATGAAACGACTTTCCTGAACCAGGAATTTCTCAGAGAAGTCTCCAGCCCCAGGTCGTCGAACAGCAGGTATGGAGGATTGTCCCCCCCTTCCTCCACCGGTGTCTCGTAGGCGGTGCCGATTACGGGCCTGGCCCCGAAATTTTCGTAGAACCGAAGGCGGCTCTGGTTCTGTTTCAGCATCGAGGGATCCCGGCAGAGCAGCGGATCGTCGGGAAGAGCCTCGAAGAAAATCCCTTCGACCCCGAGCTGGCGGCATTCGTCCGTCACCCGCTGATACAGGGCACCGCCGATCCCCCTCCCGGTGAGCTGTTTCAGGGAGGCCAGATAATCCAGATAGCAGTAGCGCAGCACCGGTTCATGGTAGAACAGGGCCATGCCCAGAACCGTATTTTTGTCATTTTCGGCAACGTACAGGATCGAGCGGTAGCGATACTTGAAAGGATTGGTCAGACACTCCCGGATGGACTCGAGGTAGTGTCGATCCAGGGACTTGAAAGAACCCCGCAGAAGCTCCTTGACCTGCAGCAGGGCCTCCCGGTTGACCGGCTGCACATCGTCCAGCACTTTGCGGATTCTGAACATCGTACCCTCGCAGAATACAATATATGCAATTCATCCCGCTTTCAATACTCCGCCGCTGAAAACAGCCCATGAAAAAAGGATTAAAGCCCCGGACGATGGACAACAAACCCGAATTTTCCCTTTCCTAGATCCAAAATGGCGGTTCATCCATGAAAAGATGACCGGATGAAAAGAGAAAAGGGCTTTGGCTGAACCCGGCGCTTTTCTTTTTCGTATCAGCAAATGCATCCTATTCTTCGTTGATAATCAAAGAAAAAGGAGTCGACGATGACCTATCGGCCTTTCTTATCATGTATACTGCTTATTTCGTTTGTCCTGATGGTTTCCCATACCACTCCGGCCTGCACATCCATCCTGGTCAGCAAAGGAGCCTCGAAAAACG
>CAYMND010000537.1:0-2127 GCA_964391685.1 uncultured Clostridia bacterium
CCTTTCAATGTCTCCGATTGGGATTTCAAGAAAATTATCGCCATTCTGCGCATCACTGTCCCGTACACCGGTATGATCCTGAGCACCCGGGAGAATCCTGAAATGCGACGCCAGGCCATATCTCTGGGTATCTCCCAGATTTCCGCCGGTTCGCGCACCAACCCGGGGGGCTACACCGACCACAGCTCCGCCGAACAGTTCTCCCTGGGGGATCACCGCAGCCTGGACGAAGTGATCCGAGACATTGTGGGCCACGGCTACATTCCCTCCTTCTGCACCGGCTGCTATCGGATGGGACGCACCGGTCAGGATTTCATGGATCTGGCCAAGCCCGGTCTGATCAAACACTATTGCCTGCCCAACGCTCTGACCACTTTCAAGGAGTACCTGGTCCATTACGGCAAGCCCGATACGCGGGACGAAGGCGAAAAGCTGATTCAAAAAATGCTCGACGACATCCCCAGCCGGGAGGTGAGGCAGAAGGCCAGGGAATTCCTGACCCGCATCGAGTCCGGCGAAAAAGATCTCTACCTGTAAAAAAACGAATCATGAAATGCACTGAACGCATTGAACGGCTGATGGAGAAGCCGAATGAAACGGATCTGGTATATTTTCTGGGGGAGGTGGACGAGGGGGAACTGGACACTCTTTATGGGTACGCCGACCGTGTGAGAAAGGAACTGGTGGGCGATGAAGTTCACCTGAGGGCCATTCTGGAGATTTCGAATCACTGCCGACGGAACTGTCTCTACTGCGGCATCAATTGCCGGGCAGGGAATGTCGAGCGGTATCGTATCGATGTGGATGAGATCATCGAACTCGGGGACAGGATTCATCGGAAAGGGTACATGACCCTGGTCCTGCAATCCGGTGAAGATCCCTATTTTACGACCGGACGGGTGGAGAGAATCATCCGGGGTGTCCGTGAAGCGGCCCCGGGCATGGCCATCACCCTTTCTTTGGGAGAGCGGGACGAGGAAACCTACGCCCGCTGGCGAAAGGCGGGGGCCGACCGCTACCTGCTCAAGCACGAAACCAGCGACGAGGACCTGTACAACCGGCTGAATCCGGGGATGAGTTTTGCCGAAAGAGTCCATTGCCTGCGGATGCTGAAAAAAATGGGGTACCAGACCGGAAGCGGTATCATGATCGGTTTGCCGGGGCAGACCCTCACCAGTATGGCCCGGGATATTCTGCTCTTTCGCGAACTGGGCATCGATATGATCGGCGCCGGTCCCTATATTCCCGTTCCGGGGCTCGAGACCCCGTACAGCAGAGCGAGACGCGAGGACCTGACCTACCGGATTCTGGCACTCAATCGCCTGGTCTGTCGGGATGTTCTTCTTCCGGCCACCACCGCCCTGTCCACCCTGGCCGAGGATCAGGCCCGGCTGTTGGCCCTGCAGCGCGGGGCCAACGTGGTCATGCCCAATGAAACTCCGCCGCAGTATCGACAGCTCTATACCATTTACCCCAATAAAAAGAGAACCGAGGCCGCAGACGGCACTTTGTTTCTGGAACAATTGACTGAATCTCTGGCTTCCATCGGGAGATTTGTGTCCAATACACGCGGGGATCATTTCTGATCGGTGCCGTCCATAAAAGATCCGCTTCATTCTGTCCCAATCAAATGGGGCGTTTGTTTTAAATATTGAGATCAAACAACAAGATTGCGGGTTGACAATACGTTTTTCGTATGCGAATATTTGTTTGTGATTGTTGAAAAAGCGATATGGGCCTTTGATTGACGGTGTTTTTTTAACAGAGCTGTTTTTTGTTTGACGAACAAAATATAGAAATGACTTTTAGGAGGTTCTATGAATCACAAACTCGTATTTTCCCTGATGATTCTGTTGAGCCTGGGATTGCTCAATGCCCAGCTCACCCAAAGCGGAGCCATCAGCGGCAGCATCGTTGCCGAGGACGGTTCAGCCATCCCCGGTGTATCCATCGAGCTTCGTTCGCCGGCCATCGTCGTCGAGAAGATGACCGCCGTGTCCAACGAAGAGGGAGCGTTTCGCTTCCGCAACCTGCCTCCCGGCAGCTACGAGCTGACCTTCACCCTGGAAGGGATGAAGACCCTGGTGCGGAAAGGGATCGTGGTCAGCGTAGGCGGCACCACCAACC
>CAYMND010000538.1:0-2125 GCA_964391685.1 uncultured Clostridia bacterium
GGGCTCAAGGGTGTCGGAGGGCTGTATCCCTCTCAGCTCTCCGGGGGAATGCGCAAACGCGTGGGCTTGGCCAGAGCCCTGATCCTGGATCCGGAAATCATTTTCTGCGACGAACCGTCCGCGGGACTGGATCCGGTGACCGCCGTCGGTATTGATCACCTGATTCTTGCTTTGCGGGATCAGCTTGGGGTGACCTTCGTTGTCGTCACTCATGAACTGGCATCAATTCGCGAAATCGCAGACCGGATCATTTTTCTGCATGAAGGCCGGTTGATATTCAACGGAGACCTGGACGGCATGGCCAGATCCGACCTGCCGGCCGTAGCCGATTTTATGGCGAGGAAGAAGCAAGATGGTTACACATGAACAAAAAAGACGTTTGGGCATTTTCCTTTTTCTCTCCCTGATCGCGACGATCATTACCCTGGCCCTTTTACTGGGTCCGAAGCTGCGAGAAAAGGGGGATGAATATCTGGTCCGCTTCCGGGGCGTATCCGTCAACGGACTGAACGTCGGCGGATCGGTAAAATACCAGGGGGTTGAAATCGGCAGGGTAACCGAAATCTCAGTAGATCCGGAAGACTTGAACGCCATACTGGTCAGAATCAAGGTGAGAGCCCGTTTCCCCATGAAGGAAAATATGGAGGTCAAGCTTCAATTTCTTGGCATCACCGGCATCCGGTATCTGGAAATATCCGGAGGGACCAACAATGCACAACGATTGAAGAAGGGCAGTGAACTCTCCATCGGCCGTGGGTTGAGCGAACAGGCTGAAGATGTGGTGTCCAACATCGATGAGGCGGTAAAAAACCTCACTACACTCCTCCGAACAGATAATCTGGAAAAAATAGATCGCTTTCTGAGTAACCTGGAGAAAAGCTCAAAGATTCTGACCGATACGCTCGGAGAGAATAAAGCGGACTTTGCGGCAACACTGGAGAATCTGGCCGTAACCAGCCAACAGCTGCATCTGGTGGCCCAGAATTTACTCGCGGTTTCCGGTTCCGTCAGGGAAGGTCTTCAGACCGTCCCGCTTTCCGAACTACTCGGCAAGACAGATACGGTCATGGAAAAAATGGAACAAAGACTCTCTGATCAAGAACTCGGAATGACCGTGAATCGGATCAACTCCGTTCTGGAAACAGCCGATTTAACGATCAAAAAAATCGGCAACCTCTTTGTATCCCAGCAGAAGGAAATTTCTTTGGCTCTGATCAGTCTGAGAAAGGCAACGGATAACATCTCGCAGCTGTCGAGAGACCTGAGCGAAGAACCGTCCAATCTGATCCGGCCCCGTAAAGAGACCAGGAGAAGAAAATGAGAAACAAAGCAAAATTCTTTTTTTTGTCAGTTGTACTGATATCGTTAGTCATCACAACCGCTTCTTGCCTTTCCAATCCAAGCCGACACTACTATCAGCTCAACGCCGACAACCAGCAGAACAGCTCTTCGGTGGTTTCAGAAAAAAGCCTGGCCATTTCCAGAATCGAAATTGACGATTTCTATGACAGCTACCGGATCGCTTACCGGGATTCAAAATATGAAATAAACCGATATCTTTATCATCTTTGGTACAAAAAACCGTCTTTCATGATCCGGGACATTCTGGCCTCATATTTCCGTTCAAACAGACTGTTCGCCAGGACCTTCAGCCGCTTGGACGAAGGAGACCCCGACTACATCCTGAATTGCCGGGTCATTTGCCTGGAGGAGTATTTTGAAGGCAAGAACGTCTGGGCCCATCTGGCCATGGATATTCGGATAAAGGATGTAAAAAGCGGTGCACTGCTCCTCGCTCACCAATTCGACCGCCGAGAACCGGCTTTAGGTCCCCTTCTCGTAGACCTGGTCAAGACGATGTCCGTTGTTCTCGGCGAGGAGCTGAATGCCTTCAGCGCCCAGATCGCTTCAAGGCTATCTACGTCAAACACGTAGAAAGTTTTAGAATAATGGCATTCTCCACCAGGAAACGCAGCTTTTTTTCCTCTTTGTCAGGGACATACTCCGCAAGAGAGGCAACAAAAGAGAGATGATGTCGTCCTCGACGATATTCAGGTTCCTGTGGCGGATGGAACAGATAACGTGAGATGGTTGCCGGAGTTTCAGAAACATTCAGCACTCCATG
>CAYMND010000539.1:0-2114 GCA_964391685.1 uncultured Clostridia bacterium
TCCGTCACTGGCTCTCGCAGCCCTCGATCTTCAACTTCGTCGCGGCCGTGAACGGCTTCTACGACAACGGCGGCGGCAAGTCCTACGTCTACCTGATGGGCGTGCAGGCCCTCGACGTGTCCATCCGCGAGAACCAGGCCGACAAGCTCGGTCTGTACGCGTTCGACGACTGCGACGACATGGCCATCCACGTGGCCCCGGGCCTCAACTTCTTCCAGCAGAAGGAGATGCTCGAGCACTACGAGACCCGCAAGGACCGCTTCGCGGTGATCGACGGCCCGAAGGTCTCCCTGGTCGCTGCAGAATAACTGACCGAGTAGGCAAGCAGCCTGCTCTTGTTCGCGGTCTCTATGGTCAGGAGGGTGTGCCCGTACATGGAAGCCGGGCTGTTCAGATGGGCCATGGGGAAGACAAGGGTGACCGCCTCAGGTCGGGCCCTTTCCAGGAAATCCTTTATACTTCTGCACTCGGGAACCGGCAGCGCTCCGGGATCGAGGTTCAGCCTTTCACTGATCCACTCGTACCTGGCTGCAAACAGGCAGACAGCAGAGCTCTTCTCCTCCGCCGCCGGATCGAAGAACGCGCGGATCGTGGCGTCAAGCTCGGCCTCAGGGCTTGTCTTGCCGTCAGGGGCAAGAAAGAAGTCCGGATCATCCACGAGGCTCTCGATACCGAGGAATCCTTTCCTGTAGTGCAGGAGAACATGCCAGTAGGGATCTTCGTGGAGTTTCAGCTGGCGGGCCGTCGAAAGCGCCTGCTCAAGGGAGCGGCACTCCTCGCCATGAGCGGGAGTGTACCGGACGAGCATGAAACACAGTATAAAACAGAGGGAAGAGATGCAGGCGTTCCCCAAGCAGCATCTCTTCCCCGAACCCGTACGCATCAAGCAATGCTACATCAGCGCTTCGATGTTCCTGAGCACATCGCCGCTCTTGATCTCCGGCGATGTGTAGATAAGAGAGAAGTTGTTCTGCAGCCTTGCATAGAAGTCGGTTCTGCTCACCTCGGGGACGTCCATGAGCACGGCCAGTGTATTCAGGTACTCACCCTGGCCCCGTGCAATGTCGTTGGCGAGATTGTCCATGTTGTCGGCGACGTACGTGTTGATCCTCTCGTTGCTCACGATCTTGCTCGGCTGGGTGCAGTTAAGCGTGCCCGATGATATGCCGAATGTCTGGTTCCCGAATGTGCCGTTGGTCGTTACGGCCAAGACCTGGAAGAGCAACGCATCCTGACCCTTGAAAATGATTGATCCGAGCCCGCAGCCCGTATTCGTCTGGCCTGCCAGACACACACTTGCGGACGCCATGATGAAGCAGACCACCACCAACGCTCCTGTGATTCTCCTCATAACTATTCCTCCCTCATAATTTTTTGTCAGCGGAAAATCCCATCATCTTTCACGCATGACGGAAACTGCACGGACACTCTTTATATAAAAGGAGAGCATGCACTGGTCAAGGTGGTTGTACATAATACCCGGGACAGGATAAGAAGATTGGAGCCGGTGATCAGCTCCTTCCCTTCTTCAGCGCGTTCATTCGGTAGATGAATGCAAGGATCTCTGCCACGATCTGGTAGAGTTCCTCCGGGATCTGCTCGTTGAGGTCCAGGCGGTACAGGGCCTCCATGAGGGTGGTGTCCTTCTCGATGGGTATGCCGTGCTCCCTTGCCAGGGCCAGGATCTTGTCCGCCACCGCTCCCCTTCCCTTGGCCGTGACCTTGGGTGCCGCATCCCTGCCGCGCTCATATTTCAGAGCTACTGCCTTCCTGTCCTTGTCCTTCATACGAGCACATCCACGTTCATGCGCTGTGGTGACCTGGGTTTCCTGTATGCCACATCAATGGTTGTGACTCCCATGCGCTCGAGGGACAGGGCAAGCTCATGTACCCGTTCCCTGAGAAACGCCACCACATCCTCGGACGCCGTAAACATCTCGACGGACACTCCGCCTGCAGTTCTGAGCACCGTGCTCTCCACGACGCCGAGGACATCGGTCATCACATCGAAGTGGAGGCGGTAGTCCTCGCCCTCCCGGGCTATGGTGACCCTGGCGCTGCCGCGGCCTTCGTCATCGACGAACGGGATCAGGAGATATGCGAGGGTTCCCTGG
>CAYMND010000540.1:0-2112 GCA_964391685.1 uncultured Clostridia bacterium
TGAAATCCGGGTAAAAAAAGTGTTGTCGCCAGTATGATTTGTGTGAACCAACTGCCTGGTCTCATGATAAAAAAATTATGTACTTTTGGGACAGTCCTTTCAACAAACAATCAAAAAAGTGGTTTTTCCGGTTGATTTATGATTCTGAAAAGATTGATATTCATACTGTGGAGATTCCGGAGGTACGGATGGGCGGAAAGACGACGACATTTTTCTTTGTTTTATTGATTTTGGGGTGCTTTGCTTTCCCGGCGACGACAAATCATCGCTCTGGCTTGTCCGACCATGAGCAGGACCTGGGCTTTCTGGCCGGCAGCTACACGGTCATCGGTAAAAAGATCGAATCCGGCGAAACCTACCTGGGTAAAGTCAGGCTGATCTACCGGGAGAATGACGGATTTCTCGAGATGATCCGGATCATCGGCGGACGGACGGTGAGGGGAAAAGCGCGGATCGAGCCGGTGCTCGCCGGTGAATCCAGGGTGTTGAGACTGTATTTCACGGATGGCGGTCTCGAATATGAAGGTACTTTTCTCTGGCGGGGTGACCTGGACAATTATGCGCGCCTTTCGGGATATCTCTATTTCAAAGACAGTGCAACCGACGATCCGGGGCTGGAAGCCATGTTCATCGATCGTTAGGGGTGACTCATTCGTAGAAATTGAAAAAAGTGTCGGGAGATGTATATTAGGGGAGACCGATTGAACAGTTTTCATGGGAGCACGGCGCTGGAACGAGGAGGTTTTTGCTTGCGGGAAAATTCGTGGCTCAGAGTGTATTCCACCGAAGATGTCGTGACCCAGTATCAGGCGCGTTTCATTCTCTATTTCAGCCTTTCCAGCATGGTTGTCGTGGTTGTCGCCATGTTCTACGGCTTGTTCATCCAGCTGGACGGAGTCAACAAGCTTTCCGGAATCAATCAGGTCCTTCTGGCGGCTGAAGCGGTTGCCCTGGTTTTTTATGTTTCGGTTATCGTGTTGTTGATTCGGGGGCACTTGAATCTTTCCGCTCATCTGCTCATCAGTGTCTCCCTGCTGGCGGTTTGGGCAGTGGTTTTTTCCGATCGTTCAGAGGCCCTGGTGAAACTGGACAGTGTTTTCTTCATTTTTGCCGTTCTGTCCATGACCCCTCTGCTGGTCAAAAAAAAGGTTTTGCCGGTGGTGCTCTATACTGTGGTCAACATCCCCATACTCTGGGTTCTGTTCATGGTTCAGGCAGAGCACATGAGTCTCGGCAGACGGGCTGCGTTCGATTTTCTGGCTGATGTCTCACTGGCCCTGATCTTTGTCGGTTTCACCCATTTCATCCTGTTCATCATCAACCGCGATGCCATGAACCGGTTGCGTCAGGATATCGAAAGGCGGGAATCAGCCGAGTCCGCTTTGAAACAGAACGAATCACGGATCAAAGCGCTGCTGCGTTTTCAGAACGAGATGCTGGAGACCGCTGCAGTGTGGATCAACACACTGGATGCCCAGGGCAGGGTCACTTTCTGGAACAAGGCTGCCGAGGGAATTTCCGGATACAACAGCGAGGAGGTGGTCGGCCACGCGGATATCTGGTTGTGGCTCTATCCGGAAGAAGCGTATCGGAACAAAATCTTTACCAAGGCTGCCGAAATCATCCAGTCCGGAGCCAGGGTCGAGAACTTTGAAACCGTCATCAGTTGCAAGAGCGGAGAGAAAAGGACCATTTCCTGGTTTTCCAACATGCTGGCCGACGAGCACGGCAAAAGCGCCGGAAGTATCGCTCTGGGCATCGACCTGACTGCACAGAAGAATGAACAGATGGAGCGGGAGGAGCTGGAGGTCCAAATGCGCCAGGTCCAGAAGATGGAGTCCATCGGTCGTCTGGCTGGAGGTATCGCTCACGACTTCAACAATCTTCTGACGGCGATACTGGGCAGTGCCGACCTTGCCTTGATGCGAACCGATCCGGACAACCCCTGCCGGACCAGATTGGAAACCATCAAGGCCGCCGCCGAAAGTGCCGCCGGATTGACCCGTCGCCTGCTGGCCTTTTCCAGAAAGCAGGTCATAGAACCGAAAGCAATTGATTTCAACGCGGTTGTCGGTCATCTTCAGAGTATGTTCAAGCGCGTTATCGGTGAGA
>CAYMND010000541.1:0-2111 GCA_964391685.1 uncultured Clostridia bacterium
GGGAAAAAAAACGGGAAGAATCAGGTCCGGTTCGACTCCCGCCTCCTGAACAACGTCGTCTGAAACAGATCCCCGCAACTCACGACAGGTCAATCAGACCGGTTCGGATTTATGAAAAAGAGATTTGGACTCCGGTTTACTATTTGCCGATTCGCGCCGGGCATTCTATAATATAGGTATATATCAGCACAATTATATAGGAGGAATATTGATACAATGATCAAAAAGATCGACCATATTGCCATTGCCGTAACGGACCTGGACGCCGAGATCGACCGTTATAAAAACATACTGGGGCTGGAATTCCTGGGAACAGAGGTGGTGGAGGAGCAGAAGGTGAAGGTGGCTTTTTTCAACGTCGGAGGAGTCTTCATTGAACTGACTGCCCCCATTTCGGACGACTCCCCCATTTCCAAATTCATCGAGAAAAAAGGTTCCGGAATCCATCACCTGGCTTACGAAGTGGAAGACATCCGCGCAGCAATGGATGAACTGAAATCCAAAGGTATACAGATGCTGGGTGATGAGCCCAGGAAAGGAGCCCACGACGCCCAGATCATTTTCGCCCATCCCAAGAGTCTGGGAGGTGTTCTGGTGGAGCTGAAACAAAAAAAAGGGGAGTGAAAGAAAAGAAAAAAATCCGACTGGCGCTGCTCTGGCACATGCACCAGCCGGTATACGGTTTGCCGGGTGAACGGGAATTCCGCCTGCCATGGGTACGCATGCACGCACTGCGCGGCTACCTTTGGCTGGCCCGGCTGGCAGCCCGTTATCCGAAGATCAGGCAGACATTCAACCTGGTGCCTTCCCTTCTCTCCCAGGTTGAAGCATACGGTAACGGGTACACCGACACCGTCGAGCGACTGGCCCGGTTGGACGCGTCGTCTCTGGGAGAAGCCGAAAAGCACCTGATCATCGAGCATTTTTTCTCCATCAATCCGCGTCATCACATCCTTCCCTACCCCAGATACCGTCAGCTGCTCGAAGAATCACGACGTGAAAAAGGACGCTGGGCGATCAGCCACTGGCAGACGCAGGAATGGTGCGACCTGCAGGTATGGTTTCATCTCAGTTCCCTCGACCCGATCAGTAAAACCGACCATCCCCTGGCCAGTAAAATGATCCGCAAGGGGAAGCGTTTCACCGAGGCGGAAAAAAATGCACTTCTGGAATTGTACCGACAGTCTCTGGCCGAAATCATCCCCACGTACCGGAAGCTTTGGGAGGATGGAGTCATCGAAATTTCCACGACTCCTTTCTACCACCCGATCCTGCCCATCCTGTGCGATGCCCGGATCGGCCGCACGGCCAATCCCTCCCTGCCGGATTATGACCTGTCTTTTCGTTGGCCCAGAGATGCCGAGATGCAGATCAGCAGGGCACTGGAAGCAATGGAAAACTGGTTCGGACGCCGTCCGTCCGGCATGTGGCCGTCGGAAGGCAGTATATCCGAAGAAGTGATAGGAATTATGGATCGTCTCGGAATCACCTGGTGCGCTTCGGATGAAGCGGTGCTGGAAAAATCCTGGCGAGCGGACGGACAGGGAGCACAGCCGTTGCAGCGAAACCGGCCCTATCACCTGCCGTCGTCGCAGTTGGCCATATTCTTTCGCAACCACGACCTTTCCGACCGCCTCGGTTTTTCCTATCAGAACCTCAACGCCGAAGAAGCAGCGGATGACTTCATCGCCGCCCTGCTGGGAATAGCGCCCCAGGGCTACCGATCGCCGCTCATCTCGGTCATTCTGGACGGTGAAAATCCCTGGGAACATTACCCCCGGGGAGGGCGGGATTTCCTCGAAACTCTCTTTTCACGCCTCGGCGACCACCCACAAATCGAAACCGTCACCTTTTCCTCCTGCACCAAAGATGCCGCTCTGTTGTCGAAACTGTTGCCCGGCTCCTGGATCAACGGCAACTTCGACATCTGGATCGGAGACGTCCAGGACCGCAACGCCTGGCGGCTGGTGGCCGAGACCCGGACCCGTTTCGACGAAAAAAAAGACGAATTGGATGACGAAACGGTCCAACAGATCACCGAGTTGCTTTTTCGGGCCGAAGGAAGCGACTGGACCTGGTGGTACGGGAGCGAACACCCCACCAAGGATCTA
>CAYMND010000542.1:0-2111 GCA_964391685.1 uncultured Clostridia bacterium
GATTGTCGGTTTTATGGGAACCGCTGGTGGATCCGCCGCCGCGTCAATGACGGTCTGCTCTCATACGGTTCCCATAAAACCGACAATCCGTTCAACGAACCTCAGGTCAACACCCGAGTCACTGCCGGTTACGAGTCGGGAATGGATGATTCTCCCATGTACGAGGGTGTGCCTTTCAACCGGGAGAAGGGGATTCTGGAATTGCAGGATGTCGGCCTGAACAGCCTGTACATCGCCGACTGCCGCGCATTGGAGGAAATGGCCCGCTTGCTTGGCCGTGACCATGATGTACGGGAATTGTCCGAGCGGTCCGTGGCGTTTGAAAGGGCTCTCAACCGGTTGTGGTCGGAAAAGGAAGGCTATTATCTCAACCGGCGCAGTGACAGCGGGGAACTCAGTTCACGCCGGTCCCCCACTCTTTTTTATCCGCTTCTGACTGCATCGGTTCCACTCCCTCGGGTCCGGGAACTGATGGATCATTTTCATAACCCGAAAGAGTTCTACGGGGAATGGATGCTGCCCTCCATCAGCCGGGACGATCCGGATTTTCCCGAACAGCGGTATTGGAAGGGTGCGGTCTGGCCACCACTCAACTTCCTGTGTTATCTGGCTCTGCGAACGGCCGGTCAGGATGAATCAGCCAGGGACCTGGCCGAAAAGTCCCTGCGGATTTTTTTGAGCGAATGGCAGCGGAAAGGGTTCGTCAGCGAGAATTACTCGGCTTTTACCGGCAGCGGTGACGACGAGCGACTTTCCAGCGACCGGTTCCATTCCTGGGGTGCTTTGATGGCAGTCATGTCTTTCATCGAGAATGGTTTTTTGCCGTCACCACGTGAAAATCTCGTTATGGTCCCCCTCCCCGGCGACAGGTGAGCAAATGGATTACGCGAATATTGTACACGAGGAATTCAAGAATCGGTACGGAGGTCGTCCGGTTCTGGTTCGTTCTCCCGGCCGGGTCAATCTGCTGGGTGAGCATACCGACTACAACCAGGGCTTCGTTTTGCCGGCAGCCATTGACAGGGCCATCTGGTTCGCTGTGTCCGGACGGAATGATTCCCAATGCCGTATCTATTCGGTCAACATGGATCAGGAGGCGGGATTCACACTGCCGCATCTGTATAAATCAACTCTATGCTGGCCCGATTACCTGCTGGGTGTGGTCGATCAATTGATGGCTTCCGGTCACGAACTGTCAGGCTTCGACTGCGTCTTCGGCGGGAACATTCCCCCGGGGGCCGGCCTTTCTTCCTCGGCGGCCATCGGGAGCGGGCTGGCTTTCACGCTGAATCACATCAATCACTTGGGCCTCGACCGGCTGGAACTGGCCAAGTTGGCTCAACGGGCCGAGAATGAGTATGTCGGCGTCCAGTGCGGTATCATGGACCAATATGTCAATCTATTCGGTTTGCCGGGTCATGTTCTGCGCATAGATTGCCGCAGTATGGAGCACACCCGGCTTCCCCTGTCCGACCCGAATTGTGCCGTAATTCTGTTCAACAGCAATGTGTCCCATTCTCTGGCCCAGTCCGAATATAACCAGCGCCGGGCCGAGTGCCGCCGGGGTGTCGAACAGATTCGCAAGAGCTACACCGAAGTGGAAAGCTTGCGGGATGTGAGTCCGAAAATTCTGGATTCCTGCAGGCGCGATCTGGACGCAGTGGTGTTCAGACGCTGCCGTTACGTGGTCGACGAGAACGGGCGCATGGAAGCGGCTTCGGGATTGCTTGAAGCCGGGGACCTGAACGGTTTCGGGCAACTGATGTTCAGAACCCATCAGGGATTGAGAGACGACTATCAGGTCAGCTGTCCTGAACTGGATTACCTGGTGGAACTGGTGGCCGATGATCCCGATGTCTATGGAAGCCGCATGATGGGAGGTGGTTTCGGCGGCTGCACCATCAATCTGATCCGAACCGGGGCCATCGCCCGTCTCAGCGAAAAGGTTCTCAAATGCTACAGGAAACGGTTCGGAATCGAGACCACCGGGATCGTCACCTCTATTGCAGGCGGAACGGAAATCATCGGAGAGCCATATGAGTAAACCGATTTTTGCGGACCGACCCCATCGGCGGAAGAATATCCTGAATGGAGAATGGGTGCTGGTTTCT
>CAYMND010000543.1:0-2109 GCA_964391685.1 uncultured Clostridia bacterium
CTTCGACCGAGGCGGTGGCTTCCATCCGCCGGGCCATCCTCATCGGCGGATTGTTCGCCGTTATCCTGGTCGGATTCTGGGCCTACCTGCTGGTCGGGCGTCTGCTCAAGCCCCTGCACAGCGCCAACCGCCTGATGAGCGAACTGTCCGAAGGGCAGGGAGACCTCCGGGTGCGACTCGATGTCAAGACACAGGATGAGGTGGGGGAACTTTCCGATAATTTCAACCGTTTCATGACCGCTCTGGTGGAGATCATCACCCAGGTGAAGACCGCCAGCCATGAACTCGATCAGGCCACCGACGACATCAGTTCCGGAAGTTCGGATCTGGCCATGAGGACCAGCGAACAGGCGGCTTCCATTACCGAGACCAATACCACTCTCGAAGGCTTTACCGCCATTGTCGGCAAGAACCACGAGAACTCCGAGACGGTGAGCGCCAGGCTCGAGGAATTCCGTGCCAAAGTGGAAGCCAATCGCGAGCTGATGGACAATGTAACGAAAACCATGAGCGTCATCAGCGACTCGAGTCGAAAGATCGACAGCATCATCAACGTCATCAACGATATCAGCTTTCAGACGAACCTTCTGGCCCTCAACGCCGCCGTCGAAGCGGCCCGGGCGGGAGAGGCCGGGCGGGGGTTCGCCGTTGTGGCCAGTGAAGTCCGTAACCTGGCCCAGAAAACGGCGGAATCTTCCAAGTCCATCCAGGACATCGTTTCCCAAAACGTCAGTTCTACGAAAAAAGGACTGGAACTGGTCAATGAAACGAACCGATTCTTCGCCGAAATCATGGATATGTTGAGGCAGCTGGTGGTCATGATCAACGAGATCACCTCGGGCTCACGAGAGCAGAGAACCGGAATCGGCCAGATCAATACGGCCATCGGCCAGCTTGAGGAGGTCATCCGTCACAACAGCGCGTTGGTGGACCAACTGTCGGATACAACCAAAACGATGAAGGGCAGCTCCGGTCAGCTTGAAAATCTGGTAGATCGGTTCACGATTTAGCTGGATTGCGATTCCGACGGTGTTGCAGATTTTCGGGAACTTTTTATAATAGAAGAGCCCTGCATCTTCGGGCTTGTTGCTTTGGAGGTCAACCAGGTTGAACGGCTCTTCCTCTTTACTCGGGCTTCTGCTCGATCCGGTCCAGTACGAGCGGCCGCCGCTGCTGGTTTCCCGTCTGACCGAAATCCTGAGCGCCATGCCCCGTTCCGAGGGAATGCTCTTTCTGGAAACCGAGCTGGGCAACCCCCAACGATCGCTGCATGCCCGCTTCGTTCTTCTGCAGACTGCCGGCAAGCTGAACTGGCGGGAACTGCTTTCTTCGCTGCGCAGTTTTGCCCTTTCCGAATCGCCGGTGCAGCTGATCAAAGAGGCTCTGAAGGTCATGGCCGCCATTGACGGTCTGTCCACCTACCGCTTCTGCCGGGAGCTGAATGAGAAATGCAGGCGCCCGGAGATTGTCGAACTGGCCCGAGGGCAGGTGGAAGGACTTCTCCGGGAAGACCGGACCGTATTCCAGTTTCACAACCTGATTCAGGGGAGCTCGACGCATCGGGATCCCTTCACCGGCCTGGAGCAGCTGGCACATCGACTGAACCGGGAGTCCAATGAACTGATTGTACCCGCTCTGCGGCAGCTTTGCGGTGTCGAGCTGGCAGCAGTCAGCCGCCTGGCCGGTCTATGTGCCGATCCCGTCATGGTGGGGCCTCTCCTCGACCGCCTGCGGCAGGACTGGCGGAATCTGCCCGCCGAGGTTCTGAAGGAAATGATCGGGGCGTTGTGCCGTTGCGTCCGATCCTCGAGAAAAGCGGAGCAGGTCGGCCGGGCCTTGAGCCGGCTTTTTCCGTCTACGCCCCGGGAGCGCATGAATCTCGTGGTAATCTGGAGTCTGCCGCTGCTTGACCGGGAAACGAAGACGGGGCTCTTCAACCTTTTCCGCAAACTGGCCCCCGAAGAGAAAGCCGCTCTGCTCGAGTCGGTCGAAGGGGACGATGCCCGGGATCTGGCACCGATGGTAATCGACGGATTGGAATGGGAAAGTGATGAATTCCTCTACGAGCGCTATGTGGACTGGCTGCTGATTCACGGATTCTCCAGGGCC
>CAYMND010000544.1:0-2098 GCA_964391685.1 uncultured Clostridia bacterium
GCCTACCTGGAAATGAGATTGATGCGGATTGTCTGATTCCTTCCCTCTTCTTGTACAGGAGCCCTTTTACCGGTATAATGGCGCAATGACACAAAATCCACCGAAAGCGTACAACAATACCGAGTTTCTCAATTCCTCCACGGCCCGCCCGCTGCGCATCCTTTCCGAATATCTCGAACCGGCGGCCCGCTTCGCCCAGGAAAAAATCGAAAATACGGTCGTCTTCTTCGGATCCGCTCGGGTCAGACAGGAAGGCCCCGATCCTCACGATACCCGTCGGTATTTTCTCATCGCCGAAGAATGTGCCTATCAGATTTGTAAATGGGCTCATGAGACCCCGGAAATAGACGGAAAACTCGCTGTCTGCACCGGTGGCGGTCCCGGCATCATGGAAGCCGCCAACATGGGCGCCGCCAGAGCCGGCGGGAAGAACATCGGCCTGGGAATCTCCCTTCCTTTCGAACAACACAACAACCACTACATCACCCCCGGCCTGGCTTTCGAATTCCACTACTTCTTCATGCGCAAGCTGTGGTTCCTCTATCACGCAAAGGCCCTGATCGTCTTCCCCGGCGGTTTCGGAACCATGGATGAACTTTTCGAGACCCTGACCCTGGTTCAGACCCATAAGCTGCCGAAAAAGATTCCGATCTTCCTTCATGACCGCTCTTTCTGGCATGAGTTGTTCAACTTCGAAGCCCTGGTAAAACGCGGTCTCATCGCACCGGATGACGTGAACCTGATCACATTTTTCGATACAGCCGAAGAGTGTCTCCGGCTGCTCAAGCCCGTCCTTCACCAGGCTGTCATCTCGGAGGACGGAAAACACTTCATGAATGGCCACACCGAAAAATAACGATGGATTGCCTCTGTCCGCTCTTCAAGAAAAAAAATCACATCAGAAATCTGGTATAATGACTTCGGGTCAGGAGGTGCGGCATGGAACTGGACATATTCGGCCTGGAAAAAGATGAACATGTTGACCTGGAATGGCGGATTCTCGTTGACAAGCTGGAATCTTCGGGCTGGCAGCGCGAATCCTTCACCACTCTCTACGAAGAAGGCAACCTGTTCATTCCTGACGCTCCCGAAGCCGAAATGAGTTTCGAGACGGAAGATTTCCTCTTCAATGTCACGGCATTCCTTTCCGAAAGAAAAATCTATCTCGGCATCGCTCCGGTCCCCGAATCCGGACTGAAAGGACAACTGACCATCATCACCCGATACGGTGACAATATCGAACTGTGGCTGGAATCGGTCAAGGAACTTCCGCACGAAATCACACACCAGGCATTCGCCAAACCCATCCTCACCCTGGTTTCACTCTTTCCGGAAAGTTTTCTGGAGATGCCTGTGGACGATGAACTGGTATCCGTCCCCATAGACGACCCCATCGCCCGGAAGGTACTCTCCACCCCATGGTGCCGCAAAGGTCCCTGCCTCGAAATCCTGCTGGATGAATCAGAACTGGCCAGACTCAGAAAGATGGCCCGGCTGAACGCGCCCTGGACCTGAAATACATCAGGCCCCGCCAAGAAAACCCGGCGGAGCCTGAAAAATCAAGAGAGACCCTATTTCAGTTTGAACGATACCCCGGCCAAGAAGCCCAATCCACTGAAATCACCCAGCGGAGAATAATAAATTTTCAACATGACGGCGGTTTTCCTGCCGAAGTAATAGCGGGCGGCGGCGAAAGGGGTCAGGTACAGGCCGGAAGATCCCGAATCTCCCCAATCTCCCCAATCATTATCCTTCCATTTATAGGAATAGATGGAATACCCCAGCGCCAAGCCGGCAAAAACGTCCAACTTATCCACATCCAGATCGGTGAAATGGTAGGCCCCTTCAACGGAAGGAGTGATGATGGTTTCGGATATTTTGCCCCAGAGCCCGAGGTCTTCGCTCCAGGTCTGGAACATCAGGCTTCCGGCGATACCGATGTTTTCGGTTACACCGTATTCGAACGAAACACCCACGGGAATGGCGTATGAGTTCAACCCGACTTGAGGGGTAACCACCTGGGTCCCCTTGGTGAAATAAGGCTCCGCGGCAGTCGCGAAAAGAGCCAGAGTCAGCAGTGCAATCATGATAAGATTCT
>CAYMND010000545.1:0-2091 GCA_964391685.1 uncultured Clostridia bacterium
CCATGGCGGTGGACCAGTATTACAACCAGGGGACAGCCAACCTCAGCGACGAAGACCTGCTGGCCGCCAACTGGGATCTGGACGATCCGGAAAGGGAGGTCATCAAGAATCCCTGTTTCATGAAGGATCGATGGTTATACGGTGACGGCACCCGCGGCACTCCGTTCCGGGTCCGATTCGGATTCAAGTTCAGCTTCTGATTTCTATGTTTTTTTCCGGGGGCTTTGCAAAGCCCCCGGAATCTCATCCGTTGAAAACAACGGGATTGGGGGCACGATTGCAAAAAGAGGGGTGAAAACCATCTTTTTGGATTTCATTTACGGATTTTTGGATATAAAGGGGGAAAGTCGCTGTTCGGATTTTTATACACGGTTCAGCTCCAAAGCGGTACTTGAACATAAAAACTGTTATTCGCACCAGAATCTGATCGGTTTAAATTATTCTGTACGATGATTTTTTCTATTTGGCCGGGATATTGCTGTATATACGCTTAAAATCGATTTTTAGGAGGTTTCATGTTTCGTAAACTGATTATTCCAGTTATGTTTCTTTTTTGTCTGGGCTTTCTCAACGCCCAGCTCACCCAGACCGGGACTCTCAGCGGCAGCGTCGTCGCCGAGGACGGTTCCGTCATCCCCGGCGTATCCATCGAGCTTCGTTCGTCGGCCATCATCGTCGAGAAGATGACCGCCGTATCCAACGAAGAGGGAGCGTTCCGCTTCCGCAACCTGCCTCCCGGAAGCTACGAGCTGACCTTCACCCTGGAAGGGATGAAGACCCTGCTCCGGAAAGGCATCGTGGTCAACGTCGGCGGCACCACCAACATCGATGTGGCCATGGAGTTCGGTACCCTGACCGAGAACATTGAGGTTTCGGGCAAGTCTCCCACCATTGATGTCCAGTCCACAGCGAAAACCACCAACATCTCCACCGAGATGATCCAGTCGATACCCACCCGCACCCGCACCCTGGCCGGCATCTTCAACCTCGCTCCCGGCGTCCAGAACGGTGTGGCCCACGGCAGCGGCGAGCGCAACAACTCCTGGAACGTGGACGGTGTGAACACCAACGACCCGGTGGTCGGTACTCAAGGTACTGCACCCTCTTCCGAAGTTCTCCAGGAAGTTGCGGTCAGCGTGGGCGGCGTCGGCGCCAACGTCGGTTCCTCCGGCGGCGCCATCGTCAATGCGGTCACCAAATCCGGCGGCAACGAATTCTCCGGATCGGCTTCCGTCTACTACAACCACGAGAGCTTCAACGGCGACAACACCAAGGGGACTGCCCTGGAAGGTTCCGCCAGCGGTGACAAGTTCAACTTCAATCCCTCCGTCTCCCTGGGCGGTCCGATCATCAAGAACAAACTCTGGTTCTTCGGCAGCTACAGTCTGGTGAAGTCCGAGACCTACGTTCAGGGGTACCCCGCCGATAAGAGCGAGGAAATTCCCTCTGACAGAAACGAGCCCTATATCTACGGCAAACTGACTTTCCAGCCCAGTGCCAATGACAAGATCTACTTTTCCTACGCTTTCTCCGACCTGGTACGCCATCATCGCGGTGCCACCATCGACGAACTCGAAAGCTCCACCTGGGAACAGAGCAGCAAGAACCACAACTTGAATGTGGACTGGTCCCATACGTTCAGCAACAACTTCTACGGCACCCTGAAGTTCGCCTCGGCTCCGGTCAACTTCGACCTGATGTCCAAGAACGGCAACCCCTACATGTATGATCTGTACACCCAGAAGGTTCTGACCGGATCGGGATACGGTTTCAGTGACTACAACACCCGCAGCCGGTATCAGTTCCAGACTGACTTCACCCTGTTCCTGGATGATTTTGTCGGCCAGCACGAATGGAAGGCCGGTGTGGACTACACCCTGGCTTCGAGCGAACGTCACTTCGAGCCCGGCGGAGCCGAGTCCACCCAGCAGGCCGGTTATCACCCCTACTACATCACCTACTGGGACGGCGAGCCCTACTACGCCTACTTCTACAACGACCACACCGAGAAAGACAAGATCCGCATCCTGTCAGCCTACCTGCAGGACACCTGGACCCCCACCCGCAAACTGACCCTGACCCTGGGCGTCC
>CAYMND010000546.1:0-2090 GCA_964391685.1 uncultured Clostridia bacterium
GCCACCACCAGGGTATGAAACCGATACACCCCGAGCCGGCAATGGACAACGAAATGGCCCTGACCCGGATCGTATTCCACCCGGTCGGCATCGGTGGGGACCATGTCCGCTCCGCTCTGAACGAGTCGTCCGACCAGCTGATCCGCCACCTGCGGCCCCGAAGTCACGGGGCAGACCGGCAGATTTTCCACCCGCCAGGCGTTTCGGATCAATCCTCCCGGTTTTCCGCCTTCGAACAGGGTGACGGGAAAATCACTGCGACAAAGCTGGACAGCGGCACTGATCCCGGCCGGTCCCGCGCCGATGATTCCGACAGAGATATCCTTCTCTCTCAATCCCGATACTCCGAGCTCCAGGTAATCCGGGCGACCCCCTGAGCCAAACCCCGCAGTGAGCCCAAATGGAGATCGTAGTTGTACGTGGCCGTGGCATCGGCTGCCACCGCAACGTTATAACCGCGCACAAAAGCGGCCCTGGCTGTGGTTTCGCAGCAGAGATGGGTCATCACACCGCAGACATGCACTTCGTTCACACCGGCCTTCGACAAACGTTCCTGCAGATTGGTTTCGTGGAATGCGTCGTAACTGCCCTTGTCGATCACCTCGCCGGCCCGGCACGTTTCGGCGACCTCTTCGGTGAGAGGCCAATCGGAGCCGCCCGTTTCCAGCACACCGCCCCACCAGCTCATCATGGGTCCGGTCTCATCCAACCGGTTGCCGTGCCGGGTGAACAAAACAGGCAGGGAAGCGGTTCGAAACGCATCGATGATGCTGATGATCCGGGGCAATATGGCTGGAGCCGAAGGCAGGAAGGCGTGAGAATCGGATTTCAGGAAGTAGCGCTGCATGTCAATGACCAGCAGCACCGCCCCGGCCCCGATCATCCGGGAACGCTTTTCCGGGTGGCGTTCAAAGGCTTTCAGATCGTCTGTAAGGCGTTGATGATCTTCATCGCCATGTCCCGGATAAAAATAGCACTCTCTCTTCATGACCCCTCTTGCCGATGGAGGTGCATCATATCACATTCCCGCAGACGATGCCACCCAGCCTCGACGGATCAGGATTCGTTCAATGTCAGTTAATCAGGGATTCTCGCTGTGGTCGATGATGGTTTGCGTATTAATCTCAAAGAAACGGTATTTTTCGTAGCTGTAGTGCACCCGAAGCACTTCCAGCTGAACGGGAGGAGATTTCATCGGCGCCTTGTTGCTCGGCACGGCGAAATTCCCCTTGTCCAAAGCAGGCGCATGCTCCTCGTACACCTGTGTATAGGTATGATTTTCCGTCACCAGTACGGAACTGGGAAACTGGATGCCTCCGTACCGTTCAAAATACTCGTGCACATCGCTCATGATCAGATGGACACCTCGATTCTTGGCGCTGGCGTAGCGCTTGCGGAAACCTGTAACAGTCTTGGGATCCAGTACGATCTTCCAGACCGAACCGTCCTCCTCGTCAATCCACAACTCCCCTCCGGGCAGACTTCCAAACTCGTCCCTGGGAGTTGCGACGATCCGTATCACCTGTCTCTTCCTGATCCTGTCTTTTCCATTCACCGAATAGATGTATTGTGGCTGCCGTTCGGCGGCCAGCATGGTGAAAGGCATGAAGAAAGAATATTGGATTTCGTAGAAGGACTCCAGTGACGCCGGAACCGGAGGCGAATATTTCTTGCGGTCCTTCTTCATGAGCAGGCGATTCTCCGTGAGCGTCCCCTGATCGACGACGATCTGGTAGTCGTACTGCCACACCGTTCGGTCGAATCGCTGGTTCGGATCGGTCGACCTTCGTTTGCGAACCTGTTCCACCACCTCCTCCTCACAGGTGAAACGCATGGCGGTCTTCTTCAGACGATCGGCGTAGGCGGCCCCTTTCAGCAGCAGCGCACCCAGTTCGTCCCGCCCCTCTCTCGTCTGCGGCACTGCGGCGCCCCTCTCTTCCTCTTCCATCACGATCCATTTCCGCTTCTCCAGCACCGACTGCCCACTCATCAGATCCCTCACACGGATCCACAAGGTCCAGTCACCGGGATCTTCGATCTGCAGCGGGATTTCGATCTCTCCGGCGGATTCCACTTCCTGCTGGTAGAGC
>CAYMND010000547.1:0-2085 GCA_964391685.1 uncultured Clostridia bacterium
CTGCAGCGGAAATATCCTGTCCGGATTGTTGTGGAACCGTCTTCCCATCGGTTGTTCACCGATGAGGAGTATCGCAGGGAAGGTGTGACAGTGGGTGAATCGTGGGAAAGGTCATCCTGGGTAATCGGAACCGAGGCGATTGCTGCCCATCGGATCGAGCCCGGCGGGTGGTATTTTTTGTCGTCCCAATTTCCATTCGATAGACGGGGCAACCGGTACGGGAAGCTGGAACGCTTCCGTGATCAGGGGGTGACCCTCTTTGACATTGAGCGCCTGTTCGAAAAAACGAGTGATGAATGCCCCTCCATGGCTCGGTTTACGGGGATGGCCGTCATGGCGGATACCCTGTACGTGCTGGGCCGGAAATGGTGGCTGGGAGGGATCGACAACCCTCTTGCAGAGTTGAAACCGCCTTCGGCATACGACTCTCCGGCTCAGCTGCTCGAACATCTGGATCGGGTCGGTGAACGGATCAGTGAGGAAGGCCTGCCCGAGCAGGTCTATCCCTTGATGATCACCATCCTGGGCGGTGGTGCCTATATGGCGGGAATCGATGAAGCACTGTCCAGATTTCCTCTCAAGACTTTCTCTCCGTACGTGGTGGATGAGAATGTCGAGACGTTTTCCGGTGACATGTACAGTCTGTACAAAATTGTTCTCTCGGAGGAGGAGCTGGTTGAACCTGCGGAATCCCCGTTTCTGTCGATGTCGGCCATATTGATCAATACCCTGGCGGGATCGCACAGGATTCTGACACGGGAATATCTCAAAACGAGGTCCTACCTGAATCCCAATCCCTTCCCCAGAGTGGTTGCCGATCTCAGCGGATGTGAAGCGGGGATGGTGGAGCTTTTCGATCATGTTCCTGTTTCCGATGAATCATACTGCAGTTATCTGGGAAGAAAGGACTCGTTTGGCAGCGGGATCGACGCTTCGGGGACGACACTGTTGCAGCGGACAAGCTTGAAGGAGTCCTATGTCCGGGAGCTGTCCGTTGAATATTCTCTTCTTTTGACCCGCCTGTTGATGAAGCTGATGGATATCAGAGTTCAATCCGGGAATCAAGAGGGATGGGCCCCCTCCTGGCTGTACCGGGCGATGGTCTTGGATCAGGGGCGTCCGGTTCCTGATTTGAACGATGAAGCAGGCTGAAAAGGAGACAGCATGAAGGGGACTCGGAACTGGCCGGATGAAACGGATGTTCTTTCGCAGAATTCCTGTACCACCGGAAGAATGGGTGAGGAGCTGGCTGCACAGTATCTGCAGCGCAAAGGATATCAGATCGTTGCCCGGAATGTCCGCTCCGGTCCCGCCGAAATTGATCTGATCGCCCTGGACGGAGACATTCTTTGCTTTGTTGAGGTGAAAAGCCGTCGTTGCAGTGAACAGGGGGATCCGGAAGAATTTGTAGATTTTAGAAAGCAGAAACGGCTGGTTCTGGGTGCCACTTGTTTTCACGCCCGGGGGCAGTACAATGAATACAGAGTCAGATTTGACGTAGTGTCTGTGCTGGAGGAAAACGGGAAAATGAAAATCAATCATCTGGAGAATGCGTTTGAGGTGGATCCGTGAGCGAGGTTCGTCATGACCCGTTGACCAGCCAGTGGGTGATCATAGCCCCGGAGCGGCTGGATCGGCCCGGTGTCGAGCCGGTTGAAGAACGATATGGTGATGAAGCGCCCGATCCTCTATGCCCGTTCTGTCCTGGAAACGAGAGCCTGACTCCTCCTGAAATCGAAGCCGTCAGGTCATCCGGTACAAGGAACGATGGCAACTGGTCTTGCCGGATTGTTCCCAATCGGTTCCCTGCGTTGCAGGTGGAACCGCAAATGAAGAAAATGGGTGCCGGAATATACGACTGGATTGCGGGAGTGGGAGCCCACGAAGTGATCATCGAGAGCCGCAGACACGTTGTCAGTGCTGCCGAGCTGAGTGAAACGGAATGGCTGGATTCCTTCATTCTGCTGCAGCAGCGGATCAACGATCTGCGCAACGATTTTCGTCTCCTTTCACTGGTTTACATCAAGAATCAGGGGGCCGGAGCCGGAGCGACGATCCCGCACACCCATGCCCAGATTCTGGCCA
>CAYMND010000548.1:0-2083 GCA_964391685.1 uncultured Clostridia bacterium
TATGGTCGAGTCCGGAGGAGACCGAGTGCTGCTGGATTGCGGGATGTTTCAGGGAAAGCGGCAGGAGAGTGAGGAGAAAAACCGACAACTGGCGATTGAAGCCGGGAGTGTGGCCAATATCGTCCTGTCACATGCCCATATCGATCATGGCGGACGTTTTCCACTCTTGGTCAAGAATGGCTTTCAGGGACAACTGGTCTGCACCCGGGCTACTGCCGACGCCCTTCATCATTTGTTGCTCGATGCGGCCCACATCCAGGAATCGGACGCCGAGTACCTCAATTATAAAACTCTGCGACGCCGGATGATGGATGAGAACGGATTGTCTGAAAAGCAGAGATCCGGCGAAGGGTACGAGCGGATTAAAAAGGCACTCAAGAAAAACGGGCAGAGAATTGACGCCCAGCAGGTATTGTCGCTGATGAGTGAACGGGGGATGAAATCCGTCGAACCGTTGTACGGCATCGAGGATGTTGAAAATGCTCTGGGACAGGTGCAGAGCTATCCCTACCGTACACCGGTACAGGTGGGACGCAATATGGAAGTCGAGCTTTTCGATGCCGGGCACATCCTGGGATCGGCCATGGTGCTGATGAGAGTCAAAGAGGAAGGGAAAGTAAAGCGCATCCTTTTCAGTGGTGATATAGGACGTTTCTCCAAGCCGATATTGCGCGATCCTACGCTGAAATTCGAAGAAGCCGACCGCAATATCGATCTCCTGATCATCGAAAGCACCTACGGCAATCGACTTCACGACGATATAGTTGATCTGAAACCGGCCTTGAAGCGGATCATCAACGACAGCCTGGAACGCGGCGGCTCGGTTCTGGTGCCGGCCTTTGCTTTCGGAAGAACCCAGGAGCTTCTGTATACCATTCACGAACTGATGAACGGCAAAGAAATTCCGAATGTACCGGTCTATGTGGACAGCCCCCTGGCCAGCAAGCTGACCCGGGTATACGGCGAGCATCCCGAGCTGTATGACCAGGAGACCCACGAAACTTTTCTTCAGAAAGGCCAGAACCCGTTTTATTTTCCCGGTGTCCGTTTTGTCGAGACGGTGGAGGAATCCATGCGTCTCAACCGTGACATGACCCCTCACATCGTTCTATCCGCTTCGGGAATGTGCGAAGCCGGTCGGATTCTGCATCACCTGCGTTTCAAGATTCACGATCCCCGTCATACCATCCTGATTGTCGGTTTCATGGCCGAGCATACATTGGGACGGAGAATCCTGGAGCTGGGAACGGAAAGGGAGAAAAATGGTGGCAAGGGAGCGGCTCCGATGGTGCGCATTCTGGGCAAAGAGTACCCGTTGAAAGCCCATGTGGCCACGGTTTCCGGTTTCAGCGCCCATGCCGACCGAACGGAATTGTTGCGGTTTCTCGGCGAGTCCGGTCTCTCCATTGCCCAGGTGGCTGTGGTTCACGGCGAGGAAGAGCAGTCGACGGAGTTCCGTGATCGGTTGATGGAGGACGGGTTGAAGGCTTTGGTTCCGAGCATGGGAGATGAGATCACGGTTTGACGGCCTGCAGTCGATTCTCAGCTTGATCGTTTCTTGATGACCTGGGTGATGCTGTCCTGCAGAACCCCGATGCTGAAGGGCTTGCGGATGACCAGCAGGTCACCGTGGCTGTAGTCTTCCTTGTCAAGGGGATCTCCGTACCCGCTGCTGATGATTGCTTTGAGTTCGGGGGCCAGATCCTGCATTTTCATAATCATTTCGAATCCGTTCAATCCGGGCATCATCAGGTCGCTGATGACCAGATCAATTTCTCGGAAGTGACCGGTGAAGTGGTCCAGGGCGAGGAACGGATCGTTAAAGGGCAACGCATGGTGACCCAGCCGGGTCAGCTGCCTGACGATCATGCTCAGTACAACCGATTCATCATCAACCACCAAAATTCTGAGTCCTCTGAAATCCTCACCGGTCTTTTTGTCATCGGGATTCGATTCGACGGCGCTCTGCGGCTCTTTCTTCTTCAGAGGCAAGGTGATGACAAATCGGGAGCCCTTTCCCGGCTGGCTTTCGATCAACAGGTCGCCTCCGTGTTTCTTGATGGCACCGTATGCTGCCGGAAGT
>CAYMND010000549.1:0-2075 GCA_964391685.1 uncultured Clostridia bacterium
GAACAATGCGGCGAAAATCAACCGCCACAGATCGCCCGGATTGCCGGCGCCCTGTTGCCAGGAGAGAAACAGCTTTCCTCCCAACAGGAAGAGAGATTGGAAAAGCAGGCTGGTGAGCAGTCCGGGCAATAGAAAACGGGTGTAGTCGAGGGAGGGATTGTAGAGTTTGTGATATTCGACTTTCAAAGGATTTTCCAGAAATTCCAGCATGGAGCCCGACAGACCGTGCCGGGTGAAGAATTCTTTCAGGTGCAGCTCCTGCTGCCAGAGTTCCAGTTTGGAAATGGCTTTGGTCAGTGTCCGCCCCGGCAGCAGGTAATTGAAATCCTGGTAAAAGGTGACCTGTACGGCTTTTCCTGTTCGAAGCCCTTTCGAAAAATCCTTTGGGATCTCGATGAATCCACGTACCTTTCCAGAACACAGCAGCGCTTTTCCCTGTCCGCTGTCTGTCAGTTGATGCGTAATGTGGATGGATTGCAGGCTGTCCATATGCCGCAGGAATTCCCGCGAAAGTGCCTCATCGTCCCGGTTCCAGACTGCAATCGGAATTTCCGTGGGTATCCGCTTCCAGGTGAAGGTAAAGCCGAAAAGCAGACCGATTCCCAGCGGCACCCATATCAGCAGGATCCGGACCAGGCGGGACCCCAGCACCTGCCGGATTTCAGCCTGGAACCGTTTGAACGCATTCATTTTTGTCACTCTGTAATCCGGATGGTCATTCCGGGGCGAAGACCGGCGATCGCTTGGTCCGGCCGGGCCCTGACCTCGAAGGATTTCACGTCCCAGGATCCCCGTTCCGTAGTGGATTCGTACTTGGCGAAGTCAGCCATGGCTGCGATGTGGTACACGGTCATGCTGGTCTCCATCTTGAGGGCGGGGACGGATATCTTCAGGGAATCTCCGGTCTTGAGACCGTTGAAATCGTCTTCCCTGAGGTTGAAGATGATGTACCGCTCCGAGTCGAGCATGGTGATCAATGGAAAACCGGCGGTTACGATCTCTCCGGCCTGAGCGTTCACCTGTTTGATCTCACCGTCCTGCGGTGCCCGGACACTCAGTTCGTCAAGATAACTCCGGGCTTCGTTGACCTTTTCCTCCATGGCCCGAACCTGGGCTTTCAACTGGTCCATCTGTTCGGAACGGGCGCCGTTCTTCACCATCTCGAGAAAGGCACGAGCACTTTCGTATTGCTCCCGGGCGATCTGGTAGCGGAATTCGGCCACTTCCTTCTCCTGGATGGACACACCGCCCTCTTCGTATACTTTCAGGATCCGCTGATACATCCGCTCGATCATTTCCTGGTTGTTTTTGGCAATATTGAACTGGCGTGTGGCCATTTCGCGTTCTTCGCTGCGGGCACCGTTTTGGGCCATCTGAAGTTGGGCTCTTGCGGCTTCGAGTCCGGCTTTCGCCTGTTCGACCCTGGCTTGAATTTCACCGCTCTGAAGGGTGGCCAGCAAGTCACCTTTTCGAACATGATCTCCATTCTTCACCTTGACGCTGTCGATGCGCCCGGGGATTTTGGACGAGATGTCGATTTCGTCGCTTTCCACGTAGGCCATTCGCCCGGTATCCGGTTTTCCGCATCCCACCAGCAGAATCATCATCACTATTGCAAAAAATGCATTCATCCTTTTCATTTTTTATCCTCCAGTTGCTGCACAAACCGTTCGACGTTTTGTGCCAGTTCGTTTATTTTGAAGCTGTACAGGGTATGCCTGTAGATTGCCTGCAGGCGTTCCAGCTTTATTTTCTGCAGTGTCAGCTGGGCGTCCACCACTTCCAGTGATATTCCCATACCCGAAGAGAAACGTGACTTGGCCAGGCGAAGGTTCTCTTCCCCTTCTTCCAGACGGCAAATGAAGCCCTCGATGGTGGCGGTTTCGGCTCGGAGTCCGTGGTAGAGTTTTTCAAGGGCCTGACGCAACAGACGTTCCACCTGAAGTTCCTTGTCGTTCAGAGCCAGGGCCAGCTGATGGTCCGCTTTCAGGCGATGAATCTTTTCACCGCCGGAGAAAAGATTGAAGGAAAGAGAGACCCCGGCAGCCCATTTTGGGTCCAGGATGGACAGATCG
>CAYMND010000550.1:0-2074 GCA_964391685.1 uncultured Clostridia bacterium
CTCCCGGCCCCATGTCGACGATGTGGTCGGCCGAGCGCATCATCTCTTCATCGTGCTCCACCACGATCAGGGTGTTGCCGATGTCCCGAAGGCGTTTGAGCGTTTCGATCAATCGGGTGTTGTCTCGGGAATGCAGGCCGATGGTGGGCTCGTCGAGAATATACAGTACCCCCATCAGGTTGGATCCGATCTGGGTGGCCAGTCGGATGCGCTGGGCTTCACCTCCGGACAGGGTGGACATGTTACGGGAAAGGGCGATGTAGCCCAGGCCCACATGATCTAAAAAGAGCAGTCTGGCCTCGATTTCTTTCAGCAGCTGGCGGGAAATCTCCTGGTCACGGGGAGAGAGTTCCAGTTCGGCGAAGAAACGGCGGGCGTCACGGATTGAGAGGTCGGCCACCTCGGCTATGTTACGACCGGCGATGGTGACGGCCAGCACTTTCTTTTTCAGACGTTTGCCCTCGCAATCGGGACAGGGACTGACCCGCATGAATTTCTCCAGTTCCTGGCGACGATACTCTGAATCGGTCTGGGCATAGAGTCTTTGTGCCTGGGGGATCAACCCTTCCCACTGTCCATGATGGGACCAGTGGGCTTCGCCGTTCTTCATGCGCATATCGAAGTGGATGGTCTCATCCGAGCCGTATAACAGCACCCGGAACTGCTTTTCATCCAGTTCGGCAACTGGGGTGTTGACGTCGAATCCAAAATGTTTCGCCACGGCGGCCACGTATTGGCCGCGCCAGCCGTCCACAACGTTGCGGTAAATGGCCAGTGCGCCTTCGGCAATGGAAAGGCTGCGATCGGGGATGATCAGCCCTTCGTCGAATTCCATGCGGACACCGAGGCCGTGACAGGATTCGCAGGCTCCGAAAGGGCTGTTGAAAGAAAACATCCTCGGCTGCAGTTCTTCAATAGTAAAGGAGCAGAGTGGGCAGGCCATTTTGTTCGAGTAGATGGTTTCGTCGTTGTTCTCATCGAGGATGATCACCAGCCCGTCGGACAGCTTCAGGGCCGTTTCCACCGCCGCTTCCAGGCGCGAATGCTTGGATATATCCACTCGGTCGACCACTGCTTCGATGTTGTGCTGTTTGTAACGCTCCAGTTTGAAGGGGTCTTCGCAGCGCTGAATTCTGCCGTTGATTCGGACCCGGGTGTATCCGTCCCGGAGAAGATCGGACACCACTTTTTCATGGGTACCCTTCTTTTTGCGGATGATCGGGGCCAGGATGGTGACAGTCCCTTTTCGGGACGAAGCGATCTCCTGGGAGATCCGTTCAGGTGATTTGGATTCTATTGAGACGCCATGCTCCGGACAGTGAGGTAAACCGATGCGGGCGTACAGCAATCGCAGGTGATCGAAGATCTCAGTGGTGGTACCAACAGTGCTTCGAGGGTTTTTGCTGGTGGTTTTCTGCTCGATGGAGATGGCCGGCGATAGACCGTCTATCCGTTCCACATCGGGCTTGCTCATAAGGCCCAGAAACTGGCGGGCGTAGGCCGAGAGGGATTCCACGTAGCGCCGCTGGCCTTCGGCGTATAGGGTATCGAAAGCCAAAGTGGACTTTCCGCTGCCCGAGGGGCCGGTGATCACCACCAGTCGGTCCCGGGGAATTTCCAGATCGATGTTTTTCAGATTGTGCTCTTTGGCACCCTTGATGACGATGGATTTCATGATGGCTGATTATACCTCAGATGTGCAGGTCGGGGGAGCCCCTGTTCCAGAGCTCCGTGTTGAAGGGTTTCTTTCTTGGTTTTTCATGTCGGTTTCCTGAATAGACTCAGTATTGTACACCGATTCAGTGACAGCATCCTGTCAAGTTATACATTTTTGCCGGCTTTTTTCTATTTCTTTTGCATGATACGTTTCAGTGCCAGTCCCTTTTAGGAAGGAGGAGTACGCTTTTCGAATGTTTTGGAGTGAGGTGGTTGGATTTCCCGTTTCATGGGTGAGGGTTCCGGGGTGAATCTGTGGTTTTTTTTTGGGTTGGTCCGGTTGGGAAACGGGTCAGAAAGCGGAAAAATCCGAACCGGAGCAGACCTCTGGCCTTCCATCGGCCTGAGTTGAGGAGGT